>NZ_JBEOXT010000017.1:0-192350 GCF_040296685.1 Streptomyces sp. NPDC002054 | reverse complement strand
TTCCCGACAGTCCTTGTCTTTCCGGGGCGGACGGCGGGGTCAAGGGTGGAGCGAAGCGGAATCGCGAAGCGACGCGACGAAGGAGCGCCCTTGAGGCCGACGGCCGACACGGAAGGACACTGAGGACTGACGGGCAGCCCCCGGACGCCACCTGATCCCGCCCGGCAGGAAACCCCCTACCCCGCCGACTCCCGTACCGTCGCCAGGTCCGCCGACGTCTTCGTCGCGATGAATTCCGTGATGCGGTACGCGCAGACGCCCGCCTCCACGAAGGGGTCCTCCGCCGCGATCTTTTCGATTTCGGCGCGGGAGACCCCGCCCGCCAGGATGATGCCGCCGTCCCGCGGGACCTTGCGGCCCGAGGCGAGGAAGACGCCCGCCGCGTAGTAGCCGGTCAGCCAGGCGATGTGCGCGTCCATCTGCTCTTCCACGGCTTCGACGGGCGCGGTGTAGGTCAGCTCCATTACGAACATGATCGCCAGGCTACCCTCGGACCATCATGACGAGCGTGAAAACCCCCGCCGACGAGGCCGAGGCCCGGGCGATACAAGACGAACTGCGGAGCCGTGTCGTTTTCGGTGAGGTCGGGCCGGCCGTCGGGCAGGGGCTCGTGGCCGGGGTCGATGTCGCGTACGACGACGAGCGCGACCTGGTCGCCGCCGCGGCCGTGGTGATCGACGGGGCCACCCTCCGGGTGGTGGAGGAGGCCACGGCCGTCGGGCACGTCAGCTTTCCCTACGTGCCCGGGCTGCTGGCCTTCCGGGAGCTGCCCACCGTACTGGCCGCCCTCGACGCCCTGACCGCCACCCCCGACCTGGTCGTCTGCGATGGCTACGGGCTGGCCCACCCGCGCCGCTTCGGGCTGGCCTGTCATCTCGGCGTGGTGACCGGGCTGCCGGCCATGGGCGTGGCGAAGAATCCGTTCACCTTCACCCATGAGGAGCCCGGCGCGCGGCGCGGCGACTTCGCGCCGCTCTGCGCCGCCGACGGCACCGAGGTCGGCCGGGCGGTGCGCACGCAGGACGGCATCAAGCCGGTGTACGTGTCCGTCGGGCACCGGGTCTCGCTCGACAACGCCTGTGCGCACGCACTCGCCCTCAGCCCGCGGTACCGGATTCCCGAGACCACCCGGCTCGCCGACTCCCTGTGCCGGAGGGCACTGAAGGAAGCCGGCTGAGCCGAGGAAGTCGCCGGCTTTCGGCCGGCCCCCGCTTCAGCGGACGTCCGCCACCCGGAAGCGGATGCCGGCCTGTCGGAGCCGGTCCAGCAGGGCGTCGCCCATCGCCACCGCCGTGGTCAGCTGGCCGGAGGTCGCGGGCAGGGCGTCGTACGCGAGGCAGAGCGCCGACTCGCCCAGCATCTTCGCCGTCTCCCCGTAGCCGGGGTCGCCGCCCGCGACCTCGGTCAGGACGCGGCGTCCGCCGCCCTCGCCGACGAACCGGACGCTAAACCAGCTGCGGGCCCGGCGTTCCGCGTCCGGGCCCTGGCCCGGTTCCCACCGGTTCATCAGCCAGTTCCGGGCGGCCGGCACCTGGGCCACGGCTGCTGCCGCGCCGACCGCCACGGTGGCGCCCACTGCGATCGGCAGGTGCTTGACCGAGGCGTAGTGGCGGTAGCGGAAGTCCGGGCCGTAGCGGTCCAGTGCGGCTGCCGAGCGGGCCACGATCTGCGGGTCCAGGGTGGGCAGCGGCAGGGCCCAGGTGCCGGTCTCCCGGCTGAACCGGGGTGCGCCGACCGGTCCGCGGGCCCGGCGGCCCAGCAGCCGGGGTTCGTGGAGCCGGCGTTCCCGGGCCGCGTTCAGGGCCTGCGGGCCGCGGCCGAGGGCGGTGAGCGCCGAGGCGAGGGTGCCGCCGGAGAACAGGCCGCCGCCGCGCATGAACCCGTCCACGGTCAGCGGGACCCCTTCGGGCAGCTGACGGACCGTGAAGTAGGCGCCCAGGTCGGCGGGGATGGAGTCGAACCCGCAGGCGTGCACGATGCGTGCGCCGGTCTCCCGGGCGCGGGCGTCGTGCTCGACGTACATCCGGTCGACGAACTCCGGCTCGCCGGTGAGGTCCAGGTAGTCCGTGCCGGCCTCCGCGCAGGCCGCGACCAGCTCCGCGCCGTACCAGATGTACGGGCCGACGGTGGTGGCCAGGACCCGGGTGTCGGCGGCCAGTTCGCGGACCGCCTGCGGGTCGGTGGCGTCGGCGCGCAGCAGGGGCAGTTTCGCGCAGTGCGGATGCAGTGCGGTGAGCCGTTCGCGGAGCCGTTCCAGTTTGCCGGTGTCGCGGCCCGCGAGGGCCCACCGGCAGTCGGCCGGCGCGTGCGCGGCGAGATACTCCGCGGTCAGCGCCCCCACGAACCCGGTCGCCCCGAAGAGCACGACGTCGTACGTGCGTTCCGGTGCGTCCTGTCTGTTCATCCCCGCTCCTCCCAGCTGGTGTCGGTCGCTGAGGCTAGCGTGAGCTGCGGCTGTCCGTATGGGCAGGTATGACCTGTGCCGAGGAGGAGGCGTCGATGAAGACCGAGGTGCGCAAGTGGGAAGCGGTGCGGGAGTTCGCCCTGGGGCTGCCCGAGGCGGTGGAGGAGTTCCCGTGGGGGCCCGAGGACTGTGTGGTGAAGGTCAACAAGAAGATCTTCGTCTTTCTGGGGAACACGGACGGGCCGCAGCCCCCGGGCGTGTCGGTGAAGCTCAAGGACGAGGCGTTGCACGGGCATGCCATGACGGCCCCGGGGGCCGAGCCCACCGGGTACGGGCTGGGGAAGGCGGGCTGGGTGTCGGTGCCGCTGGGGGTGACGGGGGCACCGAGTGCGGAGGTGCTGTGCGAATGGGTGGAGGAGAGCTATCGGACGGTGGCCCTGAAGCGGCACGTCAAGGAGCTGGACGCGCGGATCGGTGCAATCGACTAAGCGCTTGCTCTTGTGCTGAGTGGAGCACCTTCCTAGCATCGCTGGTGTTACATCAGTTGTGTCACACAGTCGCGGACGCTGGGGGCTCGATGGCAGTGACAGGGAACGGCGGGACCGGCGGGACCGGCCGGAACGGCCCACTGGCCGGGGTGCGGGTGGTCGAGTTGGCGGGCATCGGCCCGGGGCCGTTCGCCGCCATGCTTCTCGCCGACCTCGGCGCCGATGTGGTCCGGGTGGACCGGCCCGGCGGGGGCGGCCTGGCCGTCAATCCCGCGTACGACGTCACCAACCGCAACAAGCGCTCCGTACTGATCGACCTGAAGGCCGCCGACGGGCCCGCCCGGGTGCTCGACCTGGTCGCGCGGGCCGACATCCTGATCGAGGGCTTCCGGCCCGGGGTCGCCGAACGGCTCGGTGTCGGTCCGGCCGAGTGCCGGGCCCGCAACCCGCGGCTGGTGTACGGCCGGATGACCGGCTGGGGCCAGGACGGCCCGCTCGCCCACACCGCCGGCCACGACATCGCGTACATCGCCGTCACCGGCGCACTGGGCATGATCGGCAAGCCGGACGAGCCCCCGGCCGTCCCCGCCAACCTGGTCGGCGACTACGCGGGCGGCTCCCTCTACCTGGTCGTCGGCGTCCTCGCGGCCCTCCAGCACGCCCGCACCCCCGGCGGCACCGGCCAGGTCGTGGACGCGGCCATCGTCGACGGCACCGCCCACCTCACCGCGATGATCCACGGGATGATGGCGGCCGGCGGCTGGCAGGACCGGCGCGGCGCCAACCTGCTCGACGGCGGCTGCCCCTTCTACGGCACGTACGAGACCTCGGACGGCGGATACATGGCCGTCGGCGCGCTGGAGCAGCAGTTCTACGACACCTTCACCGAGCTGCTCGGGATCGCCGACCGCGCCCCGGCCCGCAAGGACCCGGCCCGCTGGGGGGAGCTCCGCGAGGCCGTCGCCGCGAAGTTCCGGACCCGTACCCGGCAGGAGTGGACGGCCGTCTTCGAGGGCACGGACGCCTGCGTGGCGCCGGTGCTCTCGCTGCGGGAGGCCCCCGAGCACCCGCAGCTCGCGGCTCGCGGCACCTTCACCGAGTTCGGCGGGATCATCCAGCCGGCGCCCGCGCCCCGCTTCTCCGCCACCCCCGGGGCGGTGCACAGCGGTCCGGCGCAGCCCGGCGCCGACACCGAGGCGGTCGCGCGAGACTGGGACGTACCCGCGCTGACCGAGACCGGGACCAGGACTGGGACCGCGACCGGGACCGGGAAGGGCGACTGATGCAACTGTCCATGCTGCTCGACTACGCCGGTGATCCGCGGCGGGCCGCCGACGAGGCCGCGGCGCTGGAGGCGGCCGGGCTGGATGCCGTCTGGGTGGCCGAGGCCTGGGGCTTCGACTCCCCGACGATCATGGGTTATCTGGCCGCCCGCACCGAGCGGATGAAGATCGGCTCGGCCATCCTCAACGTCTACTCCCGCACCCCCGCGCTGATCGCCCAGACCGCCGCCGGACTGGACGCGATGTCCGGCGGCCGGGCCCTGCTCGGCCTCGGCGCCTCCGGCCCGCAGGTGATCGAGGGCTGGCACGGCAAGCCGTACGACCGGCCGCTCGGCCGGACCCGGGAGACCGTCGAGCTGTGCCGCCGGATCTGGCGCCGCGAGACCGTCGACCACCACGGCATCACCGATATGCCGCTGCCGCCGGAGAAGGGCGGCCGGCACGGCAAACCGCTGAAGATCCTCACCCGGCCGGTGCGCGACCGGATCCCCGTCTACATCGCCTCGCTCGGCCCGGCCAATGTGGCGCTCACCGCGGAGATTGCCGACGGCTGGCTGCCCACCCTCTTCATCCCGGAGAAGGCGGCGGCCGTGTGGGGGAGCGCGCTCGCCGAGGGTGCGGCCAAGCGGGCGCCGGAACTCGGGCCGCTGCAGACGGTGGCGGGCGGCCTGCTCGCCATCGGCGAGGACGCGGCGGCCGTACGGGACCTGGCCCGTCCGCAGATCGCGCTGTATGTGGGCGGGATGGGCGCCGTCGGCAAGAACTTCTACAACGACCTGGCCGTCGCCTACGGCTACGAGCAGGAAGCCAGGAAGATCCAGGAGCTGTACCTCTCCGGACGCAAGCGGGACGCTGCCGCCGCCGTCCCGGACGAGTTCTGCGAGCTCATGACGCTGTGCGGCCCCGAGGGGTACGTACGCGAGCGCATCGAGGCCTTCCGGGAGGCCGGCGTCACCCATCTCAACGTCACCCCCGTCGGCCCCGAGCCGGCGCGGCTCATCGAGACCGTCCGCAACTGGCTCTAGGGGGCCCGGTATGAAACGCCAGATCTTCGACGCGGAGCACGAGGCCTTCCGCGAGACCGTGCGCACCTTCCTCACCAAGGAGGTCGCCCCGCACTACGACGGCTGGGAGAAGGACGGCATCGTCAGCCGCGAGGCCTGGCGGGCGGCCGGCCGGCAGGGGCTGCTGGGCCTGGCCGTCCCGGAGGAGTACGGGGGCGGCGGGAACAGCGACTTCCGGTACGCCGCCGTGATCGCCGAGGAGTTCACCCGGGCGGGTGCCGCCGGGCTCGCGATCGGCCTGCACAACGACATCATCGGGCCGTATCTGACCTCCCTGGCCACCGAGGAGCAGAAGGCCCGCTGGCTGCCCGGGTTCTGCTCCGGCGAGACGATCACCGCCATCGCCATGACCGAGCCGGGGGCCGGCTCCGACCTCCAGGGCATCAAGACCAGCGCCGAGGACCGCGGCGACCACTGGCTGCTCAACGGGTCGAAGACCTTCATCTCCAACGGGATCCTCGCCGATCTGGTGATCGTGGTCGCCCGCACCACCCCCGAGGGCGGGGCGCACGGCCTGTCCCTGCTGGTGGTCGAGCGTGGCATGGCCGGCTTCGAGCGCGGCCGTAACCTCGACAAGATCGGCCAGAAGGCCCAGGACACCGCCGAGCTGTTCTTCCAGGACGTCCGCGTCCCCAAGGAGAACCTGCTCGGGGAACTCAACGGCGCCTTCGTCCACCTGATGACCAATCTGGCGCAGGAGCGGATGGGCATCGCGATGGCCGCCATCGCCGGCGCCGAGCACCTGCTGGAGATCACCACGCAGTACGTGAAGGAGCGGGAGGCCTTCGGACGGCCACTGGCCAAGCTCCAGCACATCCGCTTCGAGATCGCGGAGATGGCCACCGAATGCGCCGTCACCCGCACCTTCCTCGACCGCTGCATCGTGGACCACTCCAACGGCGAACTCGACCACGTGCACGCCTCGATGGCCAAGTGGTGGGCCACCGAACTGCAGAAGCGGGTCGCCGACCGCTGCCTCCAGCTGCACGGCGGCTACGGCTACATGACCGAATACCGGGTCGCCCGGGCCTTCACCGACGGCCGCATCCAGACCATCTACGGCGGAACCACCGAGATCATGAAAGAGATCATCGGCCGTTCCCTGCTTGGCTAACCTCCCCTCGAAAGGCTTGACCAGTGAGCAGCGAAGCTTACGTATACGACGCGATCCGCACCCCGCGGGGCCGCGGCAAGGCCAACGGCGCCCTGCACGGCACCAAGCCGATCGACCTGGTGGTGGGCCTCATCCACGCGCTGCGGGAGCGCAACCCCGGCCTGGACCCCGGCACCATCGACGACATCGTGCTCGGCGTGGTCGGCCCGGTCGGCGACCAGGGTTCGGACATCGCCCGGATCGCGGCCATCGCCGCCGGGCTGCCGGACACCGTGGCGGGCGTGCAGGAGAACCGCTTCTGTGCCTCCGGCCTGGAGGCCGTCAACCTGGCCGCCGCCAAGGTCCGCTCCGGCTGGGAGGACCTGGTCCTGGCCGGCGGCGTCGAGTCCATGTCCCGGGTGCCGATGGCCTCCGACGGCGGCGCCTGGTTCAACGACCCGATGACCAACTGGGACGTCAACTTCGTCCCGCAGGGCATCGGCGCCGACCTGATCGCCACCATCGAGGGATTCTCCCGGCGCGATGTGGACGAGTACGCCGCCCTCTCCCAGGAGCGCGCCGCGACGGCCGTGAAGGAAGGCCGCTTCGCGAAGTCCGTGGTCCCGGTCACCGACCGCAACGGCCTGGTCGTCCTGGACCACGACGAGTTCATCCGCCCGGGCACCACCGCGGACACCCTCGCCAAGCTGAAGCCCTCCTTCGCCGACATCGGCGAGCTCGGCGGCTTCGACGCCGTCGCCCTGCAGAAGTACCACTGGATCGAGAAGATCGACCACGTCCACCACGCGGGCAACTCCTCCGGCATCGTCGACGGCGCCTCGCTCGTCGCGATCGGCTCCCGCGAGGCGGGCGAGCGCAACGGCCTCACCCCCCGCGCCCGGATCGTCTCGGCGGCCGTCTCCGGCTCCGAGCCCACCATCATGCTCACCGGCCCCGCCCCCGCCACCCGCAAGGCCCTCGCCAAGGCCGGGCTGACCATCGACGACATCGACCTGATCGAGATCAACGAGGCCTTCGCCGGCGTCGTGCTGCGCTTCGTCAAGGACATGGGCACCACCCTCGACAAGGTCAACGTCAACGGCGGCGCCATCGCGCTCGGCCACCCGCTCGGCGCCACCGGCGCGATGATCCTCGGCACGATCGTCGACGAGCTGGAGCGCCAGGACAAGCGCTACGGGCTCGTCACCCTCTGCGTCGGCGGCGGCATGGGCGTGGCCACCGTCGTCGAACGCCTCTGATCCGTCCTGATCCCTGATCCCACCTCTCACACGGAAGTAGCGAACATGAGCGAGTCCACCACGATCCGCTGGGAACAGGACGAGACCGGCGTCGTCACCCTGATCCTTGACGACCCCAACCAGTCCGCCAACACGATGAACCAGGCCTTCAAGGACTCCATCGCAGGCGTAGCCGACCGCGCCGAGGCCGAGAAGGACTCCATCCGGGGCATCATCTTCACCTCCGCCAAGAAGACCTTCTTCGCGGGCGGCGACCTCAAGGACATGATCCGGCTCCGCCCGGCGGACGCGCAGATCGCCTTCGACACCGGCACCGAGATCAAGCGCTCCCTGCGCCGGATCGAGACCCTCGGCAAGCCGGTCGTCGCCGCCATCAACGGTGCCGCGCTGGGCGGTGGTTACGAGATCGCGCTGGCCTGCCACCACCGCATCGCCCTGGACGCCTCCGGCTCCAAGATCGGCCTGCCCGAGGTCACCCTGGGCCTGCTCCCGGCCGGCGGCGGAGTCACCCGCACCGTCCGCCTCATGGGCATCGCCGACGCGCTGCTGAAGGTCCTGCTCCAGGGCACCCAGTACAACCCGCAGCGCGCCCTCGACAACGGCCTGGTCCACGAACTGGCCGCCACCCCCGAGGAGATGATCGCCAAGGCCCGCGCCTTCATCGACGCGAACCCGGAGTCGAAGCAGCCCTGGGACGTGCCCGGCTACCGGATCCCCGGCGGCACCCCGTCGAACCCCAAGTTCGCCGCCAACCTGCCGGCCTTCCCGGCCAGCCTGAAGAAGCAGCTGAACGGCGCCCCGTACCCGGCCCCGCGCAACATTCTGGCCTGCGCCGTCGAAGGCTCCCAGGTCGACTTCGAGACCGCGCTGACCATCGAGGCCCGCTACTTCACCGAGCTGGTCACCGGCCAGACCGCCAAGAACATGATCCAGGCGTTCTTCTTCGACCTGCAGGCCGTCAACGCGGGCCGCAGCCGCCCGCAGGGCATCCCGCCGCGCAAGGTCACCAAGGTCGCCGTCCTCGGCGCCGGCATGATGGGCGCGGGCATCGCCTACTCCTGCGCCAAGGCGGGCATCGAGGTCGTCCTGAAGGACGTCAGCGCCGAGGCCGCCGCCCGCGGCAAGGCGTACTCCGAGAAGCTGCTCGACAAGGCGCTCGCCCGCGGCCGTACCACCGAGGCGAAGCGGGCCGAGCTGCTGGCCCGGATCACCCCGACCGCCGAGGCCGCCGATCTGGCCGGCTGCGACGCCGTCATCGAGGCCGTGTTCGAGGACACCTCCCTCAAGCACAAGGTCTTCCAGGAGATCCAGGACGTCATCGCGCCCGACGCGCTGCTCTGCTCCAACACCTCCACCCTGCCCATCACCGGCCTGGCCGAAGGGGTGTCGCGGCCCGCCGACTTCATCGGCCTGCACTTCTTCTCGCCCGTCGACAAGATGCCGCTGGTCGAGATCATCAAGGGCGAGCGCACCGGCGACGAGGCCATCGCCCGCGCCTTCGACCTGGTCCGGCAGATCGCCAAGACCCCCATCGTGGTCAACGACTCGCGCGGCTTCTTCACCTCCCGCGTCATCGGCCAGTTCATCAACGAGGGCGTGGCGATGGTCGGCGAGGGCATCGAGCCCGCCTCGATCGAGCAGGCCGCGGCCCAGGCCGGCTACCCGGCCAAGGTGCTCTCCCTGATGGACGAGCTGACCCTCACCCTCCCGCGCAAGATCCGCAACGAGTCCCGCAAGGCCGTCGAGGCCGAGGGCCGCTCCTGGACCGAGCACCCGGCCGACCGGGTCATCGACCGGATGGTCGACGAATTCGAGCGCCCCGGCCGCAGCGGCGGCGCCGGGTTCTACGAGTACGACGAGGCCGGCAAGCGCGCCCGCATCTGGCCGGGGCTGCGCGAGCACTTCGCCAAGCCCGGGTACGAGATCCCCTTCGAGGACATGAAGGAGCGGATGCTCTTCGCAGAGGCCCTGGACACCGTCCGCTGCTTCGAGGAGGGCGTGCTGACCTCCGTCGCCGACGCCAACATCGGCTCCATCATGGGCATCGGCTTCCCGGCCTGGACCGGCGGTGTGATCCAGTACATCAACGGTTACGAGGGCGGCCTGCCCGGCTTCGTGGCCCGCGCCCGCGAACTGGCCGCCACCTACGGCGAGCGCTTCACCCCGCCGGCCCTGCTGCTCGAAAAGGCCGAACGGGGCGAGACCTTCACCGACTGACCCGGCCGGATCCGAACGGCGCTGCCCGGCGTTGCCCGCCGGGCAGCGCCGGACTCAGCGCCACTGGGCCTGCCGCTCGGCCATAAAGTCCACCAGGGCGGCGCTCTGGAGCGAGAGGAACGCGGCGGTGGCGCCGGGGTCGGTGAGCGGTGCCTCCTGGTTGTGGTCCTGGTCCTGGTCGTCGTCGGCGGGCGGCGCGTACGGCGGTACGCAGACGGCGGCGGAGGCGAGGGTGGGCGGCAGCGCCGTCGCCCGGTGCAGGAGCAGCATGTCGGCCACGAAGCAGGTCACTGCGCCGTCCGCGTCGCGGCCGATCCACACCGGGTAACTTCCGTCCCCCATGCCGGAGTGGTAGGCGATCAGGTTGGCCCCGGAGTCCGGGTCGGAGATAGCGGCGTACGCGCGCGAACCGTTTTCCCAGCCCCGGCGTTCCACCTCGTCGGCTTCGAAGAGCCCGGGGAGCACGTCCCGGCCGCCGGCGTCGAGGAAGCAGCCGGTGCCCGTGTCCACGCCGAAGCCGAAGAACTCGTCCGTGCCGAGCAGCCGGGCGTCCTGTCCGGACTGCACCGCGAGTTCCCAGGTGGCGGTCGGCTTGTCGAGCACGCGCAGCATGGCCGCCGGTGTCTCGCCCCAGTCCTTGCCCTCCCAGTGCATCCGGGCGATGAGGAGGGGGTGGTCGCCCGGCGGCACCGTGACGGTGAAGGGCAGGTCGGAGTCGCCCAGCGTGCACGGGTCGCAGGCCAGGACCGAACCGGTGGGCAGATGCAGCGGCCCGGCGTGCTCGGGTTCGTCGATCACCGCGATGCCGCCGCTGTCGAGGGCCAGCCGGCTGCCGGCGGTGAACATCGCCTCCAGGTGCCGCGGGGCGAGCGGACGCGGGGCCGACCAGGCGGGCACCGCCTCGGGGGCGGGTCCGCCGGTTGCGACCGGTGCCCCTTCCGGCGCCCGTTCCGGTGTCGCTGCCGACGCCGCCACCAGGGTGACCGGCCGGTCCAGCCCGAGCATCCGCGCGTCCGTGTACGCCGTCCAGGCGCCGAACTCCGCCCGGGCGACCGTACGGTGTTCGGCCGGCACCCTCGCGCCCATGGACAGGCTTCCCCCGTACTCCAGGACCCGGCCGGCGCGCCCGTCCGAGGTGATGTCCATCGTGAACCGCCATTCGACGCCGTCGGACCGCTCGCCCTTCGCGGCGGAGTCCGTACGGTGGCGCACCTCGTGGTACCGCTTCAGGTGCAGCCGCGCCGGTGCCAGCCGGCGGTAGTCGAACTCCCGGGTACGGCGCCCCTGCTCGTCGAAGAGGAACATCCCGAGGTAGCCGTCCCGCCAGGAGACCTGGAACAGCGCCCGAGGCCGGCCGTCGGCGCTCAGCAGCACGGCGTACGGCTCGCCCGCCTCGTCGCGGGCCCGGGCCTCGTGCTCCGGTATCGGGGACAGCGCGGCGCCCCTCTGCGGATCCCAGCCCTCGCAGTAGCCGACCTCGACCGTGCCGTCGTGCTCCGCCGTCATGTTCGCTCCCACCCGTGATGTGCCGGTGACCTTCGTGCTCCTTCGCGAGCAGGGGTCACCGTAGCGGCGGGCACCGACAGCGGCGTCATCCCTCCGGGGAGAACGCCGCCCGCAGTTCGTCCCGCAGGGACCGCTGGAAGGCGGTGACCAGGGCCTGCACCACCAGCGGCTGCATGTGCGCGGAGAGCGCCTTCATCGACTCCACCCGCTCCGGGTCGTCCTCGCCCTCGGTGAACGGCCCCCACACCTCGTCCCGGAACAGCCGGGTCAGCTCCTGTGCCGTCGACCGCGCGTGGTCCATCAGCACCGTGCGCGCCGCCACGATCGTCTCGTGGGCGATCGGTACGTCGAGCAGCGCGACCCCGAGCCGCAGCAGCCCCGGCTCCACCCGGAAGCCCTCGCCGATCGCCGTCACCACGTTCATCGCCGTCAGCCGCTCGATGTCGCTGTCCGACAGCGTCCGGCCGGCCCGCTGTTCCAGCTCCGCCCGGGAGGCCTGCTCCGCCGCGTCCGGCGCCCAGCTGGCCACCAGGGCCCGGTGAATGGCCAGGTCGTGCGCGCTCAGGTCGTCCGGCAGGGCGTCCAGGTACCGCTGACACGCCGACAGGGTCATGCCCTGGTGCTGGAGCTCCTCGATCAGTGCCAGCCGCGACAGGTGCTCCGGCCCGTAGCGGCCCACCCGACGGGGTCCGATCACGGGAGGGGGCAAAAGGCCGCGCGTGCTGTAGAACCGTACGGTACGGACGGTGACACCGGCTCGCGCGGCGAGTTCGTCCACGGTGAGCGTGGGCTCCTGCGCCTGGGTGGTCATCGGCTGTGCCTCGCTCTCTGATCACTGCGCCTCAGGTTCAACAGTATTGCTGTCGCACCAACGATGTGAAACGGCCAGGAGCTGCCCATGACGACGAAACTGCGACTGCCCGCACCCGCCGAGGAGCTCACCCTCCCCGCCCTGCTCGCCCGCAACGCCACCGAACACGCCGAACTGCCCGCGCTGTCCTGGCGGGAGGGCGACGGCTGGTCGACCCTCAGCTGGTCCGAGGTCCGCCGCAAGGTCGGGGTCCTCGCCTCCGGCTATGCCGCCCTCGGCGTGGAGCGCGGCGACCACGTCCTGATGATGATGGGCAACCGGCCCGAGCACTGGCTCACCGACCTCGCCCTGGTCCACCTCGGCGCGGTCCCGGTCACCGTGTACGGAACCTCCGCGCCCGAGCAGGTCGCCCACATCGCCCGGCACAGCCGCGCCCGCCTCGCCGTCGTCGAGGGGGCCCGCGAACTGGCCCGCTGGGAACCGCTGCTGGCCGACCCCGGCACCCCGCTGGAGCGGCTGGTCGTCGCCGAGGCGGCCGAGGCGGGCAGCCACCCGACGTACGGGTCCCTGCACGCGAGCGGCGCCCGGGTGCACCGGTCCGAGGACTTCGAGAAGGGCTGGCGGGAGACCCGGCCCGAGGACCCGCTCACCGTCGTCTACACCTCCGGCACCACCGGCGACCCCAAGGGCGTCCGGCTGACCCACCGCAACATCATGCTGCAGGCGGTCCGGCTGGACCGGCAGGTGGAGCTGCCCGAGCACGCCGAGCACATCTGCTACCTGCCGTTCGCGCACATCGCCGAGCGGATCCTGGGCATCTACCTGCCGCTGCTGCGGGCGGCGCACGTCCGGCTGTGCGCCGACCCGGCCGCCGTCTCGGCAGCCGTCCGCGAACTGCACCCGGTCCAGTTCTTCGGCGTCCCGCGGGTCTGGGAGAAGCTCGCCGCCTCGGTCCGGGCGGTCCTCGCGCAGCTGCCCGAGGAGCAGCGCACCGCCATCGAGGCGGCCAACGACCTGGCCCGCGAGCGGGCCGGGCACCACGAGCGCGGCGAGGAGGTCCCGGCCGCGGTCGCGGAGGCGTACGCGCAGGCCAAGGAGCGGGTACTGGACCCGCTGCTCGGGCTGGCCGGGCTCGACCGGCTGCTGTGGACGGCCAGTGCCACCGCCCCGATGCCGATCGACGTGGTCCGCTTCTGGGCCGGCTGGGGCATCACGATCATGGACGCCTGGGGGCTCACCGAGACCTCGGGCGTCTGTACGGTCAACAGCCCGGAGGCGTTCCGGCTGGGCTCGGTGGGCCGGCCCATCGAGGGCCTGGAACTCCGGCTGGCCGAGGACGGCGAGATCCTCACCCGTGGCGCGACCGTGTTCGGCGGCTACCTGCGGCCCGACGGGACGGTCGAGAGCGCCGCGGACGCCGAGGGCTGGTTCCCCACCGGGGACATCGGACGCCTGGACGAGGACGGCTTCCTCTGGCTGACCGACCGGAAGAAGGAACTCATCATCACCTCCACCGGCAAGAACGTCTCGCCGGCGCTGGTGGAGAACACCGTCAAGGAGCACCCGCTGATCGGCCAGGCCCTGGTGCACGGCGACGGCCGCTCCTACCTGGTCGCCCTGCTGGTGCTGGACGCCGAACTGGCCCCGGCCTGGGCCGCCGCCCGCGGAATCGAGGACACCGCCCCGGCCGCCCTCGCGGCGCACCCCACCGTGCTGGAGGAGATCGCCCGGGCGGTGGAGCAGGCCAATGCGCGGCTCAACCGCACCGAACAGATCAAGCGGTACCGGCTGCTCAGCGAGGAGTGGGGCCCCGAATCGGGTGAGCTGACCCCCTCCCTGAAGCTGCGCCGCCGGGTGGTCCGGGCCAAGTACGAGGACCTCATCGAGGGGCTGTACGAGGCCCCGTAACCGGTGCGTCCCCGGGAATGGGCGCCAGTGGCGCCGATTCCCGGGGACGGCAGGGCATCAGGTCAGCGCCCGATCACGGGGTAGTGGTCGGAGAGGTTGGTGTAGGTGTAGGAGGTGCCCCAGCTGGAGACCGTCCAGGGCGCCGACTGCTCCTTGACCACGTCGTTGGTCCAGCCGGCCGGCCGCGCGTGGCCCGTGCGGTGCAGGACGTAGTCCAGGTCCTCGCGCGGGTCGGTCGGGTAGCGGTAGGCCGCGATGGAGTTGTCGCGGGTGTCGAAGGAGTATGTGTGCCCGGTGCGCGCGTCGCTGCCGGCCAGGCCGGCGTCCGCGAGCATCGAGTTGTACTCGGGGGTGTGCGAGTCGACGTTCATGTCGCCCGCCACGATGACCTGCTCGTTCGCCGGGATGTTCTTGGCGTCGAGGAAGGCGTCGATGTTCTTGAACTGGCGGCTGCGCATCTGCGCCGCCTCGCCCGCCGAGCAGCCCGGGTCGGTGGACTGCGCGTGCGTGCCGACCACGTGCACCTTGGCGCCGTTCACGTTCAGCACCACGTAGGCGAAGCCCTTGTTCGACCACCAGTCGGCGCCGCAGGCGTCCTTGTAGACGTACTGCTCCTTGCGCACGATCGGCCACTTGCTGAGGATCGTGACCCCGCCGTCCTCCGGGGTGGTCGTCGAGTAGGCGCCGCCGGTGGCGTCCCAGCCGCTCTTGCTGCGGCCGACCACCGGGGTCTGGTGCGGGTACTGCGCCGCCGAGTTGGCCTTCAGCGCGTCGGAGGCGGCGTTGTCGAAGGCCTCCTGGATGACGACCACGTCGTGGCCCTTGTAGAACGAGGTCTTCGGTATCTCGGCGGCCCGGTGGTCCTGGCCCCAGTTCGGGTAGAGGCTCTTGCTGAAAAGGAACACGTTATAAGACAGGACGCTGAGCCGGGGGGTCGCGTCCGCGGCCTGCTCGGCGGCGGAGGCGGCGGGCGTGGCGGTGGCGGCGAGTGCGGCGGTGGCCACGGCCGCGACGGCCGTGGCGGCGGCCCGGTTGCGGAGGTGCTCGGTGAGGGGCATGCGGTCTCCATCAGTCCTGTGGGGAAGATCGACCGCGCCATCAAAGCAGCCGCAGTTACCTCTGGGTAACACCCGTGCACCGGGAATCTTGACAGGCCATGGCCATACTGGGAGGAGGAAGATCGACCCTGGGAGGGGACGCATGAGGCAGGACCCCGAGCCGCCGCCGCCCGGCGGAGTGCTCTGGACCATTTCCGGCGATATCCGGCAGTTGCTGATGCTGCCGCCGGCCTTCACCATGCAGGTCGCGCACCCGGCGATCGGCGCCGGCGTGGACCAGTACTCGGTGTTCCGCACCGACCCGTGGGGGCGCGGGGAGCGTTCCATCCGCTCCGTCCAGCTGTGGGTGTACGGCGGGGAGGCGGCGGTCGAGGAGGGCCGCCGGGTCCGCCGGCTGCACAAGGACATCCAGGGTACGGACACCCGCGGGCGCCGCTACCACTCCCTCGACCCCGCCTGCTACTCCTGGGTGCACGCCACCGGCTTCCCGGTGTACCGGCACGCAGCCCGCTACCTCTACCGCCGCTTCACCCCGGAGCAGGAGCGGCAGCTGTACCGCGAGTGGCTCCAGGTCGGCCGGATCCTCGGCCTGCACGACCGTGACATGCCGCAGACCATCGAGGAGTTCTGGCCCTACTACCGGCGCATGCTCGCCGAGGAGATCGAGCTCACCCCGGTGGCCCGGGAACTCCTCGCCACCGACCTGCCGCTGCCCCGCCCCGAGGGCGGACCGCTGCCGCTGCGCGTGCTGACGCGGCTCGCCTGGCCGCTGCTGCGCAGCCTCTTCCTGCGCTTCCGGGCCTTCGCCACTGTCGGCTACATGCCGCCCGACGCGCGGGCCGCCCTGGGCCTGGAGTGGACCCCGGCCCAGGAGCGCCGGCTCCGGCGGTTCAGTGCCGTCGTACGCAACCTCGTACCGCTGCTGCCGGAGCGGTGGCGGTACCTCCCGGTGGCCCGGGAGGCCCGGGCCCGGTGGCGCGCCGCCACCGGGCGTGAGCGTACGGCTCAGTGACCGTACGGCTCAGTGACCGTCGTGGTGCTCGTGCACGGTGTTGGTCGCGGCGATCTTCTTCCATGACCTGGGCTCGGCCGCCGGCTTCGCCGGGGAGGCGAAGGTGCGCGGCTTCGCGGCCGGCGTCTTCGCCACCGGGCCGGCGGCCGGCTTGCCCGCCGTGTACAGCCAGGTCTCGAACAGCTCGGCGAGCGGCTTGCCGGACACCCGCTCCGCGTACCGCACGAAGTCGTTGACCTTGGCGTTGCCGTACTTGCGCTCGGTCGGCCAGCCCTTCAGGATCGCGAAGAACTTCTCGTCGCCGATCTCGTTCCGCAGCGCCTGGAGGGCGAGCGCGCCCCGGTCGTAGACGGCGAGGTGGAACTGGTTGTCCGGCCCCGGGTCACCCGGCTTGACCTGCCAGAACGGGTCCTCCGCCGGGCGGGTGGCGTACACCCAGTCGGCGAGCTCCTGGGCGGTGCCCTCGCCCTCCTTCTCCGACCACAGCCACTGGCTGTAGCGGGCGAAGCCCTCGTTGACCCAGATGTCCTTCCAGTGGTCCACGGACACGCTGTCCCCGTACCACTGGTGGGCCAGCTCGTGCACGACCACCGAGACGTTGGCGCCATTGGCGAACTGGCGCGGGCTGTAGAACGGCCGGGTCTGCGTCTCCAGCGCGTAGCCGCTGGTCACGTTCGGCACGTAGCCGCCGAGCGCATTGAAGGGGTACGGCCCGAACACGCCCTCCAGCCACTCCGCGACCTCGCCGGTCCGCTCGATGCTCGCGCGCGCCGCACCGTCGTTGTCGCCGAGGTCCTTGCTGTACGCGTTGAGGATCGGCAGCCCGGAGGCGGTCTTGTCGGTGGTGATGTCGAACTTGCCGATGGCGAGCGTGGCCAGGTAGGTGGCCTGCGGCTTGTTGGACCGCCAGTTCCAGCGCGTCCAGCCGAGCTTCGAGCTCTGCGACTGGAGCACGCCGTTGCTGATGGCCTGGGTGCCGTCGGGCACGTTGACGGAGACGTCGAAGGTGGCCTTGTCGAGCGGGTGGTCATTGCTCGGGAACCACCAAATGGCCGAATCCGGCTCCTGCGCGGCCACTCCGCCGTCCGGCGTACGGTGCCAGGCCGTCCAGCCGTCCACCTTCAACTCGGAGGGCTTCCCGGCGTACTTGACGACCACGGTCAGCGGCTTGTTCTTCGCCAGCGGAGCGGCCGGGGTCACCTCCAGCTCCTGGGTCCCGGAGGTGGCGAACTTCGCCTTGACCCCGTTGACCCGCACCTCGCTGACCTTCAGCCCGAAGTCCAGGTTGAAGCGGGACAGGTCCTGCTTGGCGGTGGCCAGCAGGGTGGCGGTGCCTTCCAGCTGATCGGTCTTCGGCTGGTACTGGAGCCGCAGGTCGTAGTGCGAGACGTCGTAGCCGCCGTTGCCGCTGGCCGGGTAATAGGGATCACCGATACCCGCTGCGCCCGGACCCGAATTCGCCGCCGACGCCGGGATCACCAGCAGGAGGGAAGCGGCGAGCACGCTTGGGGCGATGACTTTGCGGTGCACGAAAAGCTCCAAGGGGTAGGGGGCGCTGTTCCGTTCGACCGTATTCACCCCTGAAGCCCCACGTCATGTCCATGGCCGCCCATGTCACACGATCGCCATTCGGCCGTCACGATCTTGCGATGACGGCCTTGGTGAAGCGGTGGACGGCGTCCGGGGTGGTGTCCAGGAACAGGTTCGGTTCGATGAGTTCCAGTTCCATCACCACCGGGTCCCCATGCCCGTTCAACGCCAGGTCCACCCGGGCGATCAGAGGGACCGTCGGGGACGGAACCGCGGCCAGGGCCGCCCGGGCGGTGTGGAGTTCCGCCTCCGTGGGCCGGTACGGGGCCGCGCCGGGGTGGGCCACGCGGTTGTTGTCGATCACGCCGGGCTCGGTCAGCAGCGGCTGCTTCCGTATGGCGTGGCTGAAGCTGCCGGAGAAGAACACCAGGGCGCGTTCGCCCGCCTCCACACCCCGCAGATACGGCTGGACCATCACGGCCCGCTCCCGGTCCAGCAGCATCCGGGCGTGGCTTACGGCATCCGCCGTCCGGCCTGGCTCGTAGCGTGCGGTGTCCCGGGCACCCGCGGACACCGTGGGCTTGACCACCATCCCGTCGGCCATCCCATCGGCCCAGAGCCCGGTGTCGGCCGTGTCGAAGTCCTCCTCGCGGACCCGGTCGCCGGGCGCGAGGAACCGCGTCGGCACAACGGGGACCCCGGCCTCGGCGAGCGACCGCAGATAGCGCTTGTCGCTGTTCCAGCGCACCACCGGAGCCGGATTCCACAGCCGGGTGGCCCGGGACGCCGTGTCCGCCCAGGCCAGGAACGCGTCGAGGCGGTCGGTGTAGTCCCAGGTCGACCGGATCACCGCGAGGTCGAACCCCGCCCACACCGCCGGGTCCGCGTCCCAGGCCACCGCCTCCGCCGCCGACCCGGCCGCGCGCAGCGCGTCCACGATCAGCGGGAGCTCCGCGTCCTCCTCGATGCCGACCTCGCTCGTCACGATCGCGATCCTGGCCGTGCTCATGCCGTCCGCCCCCCTGCTCGTCCTGTCTCGTCCTGCTCGTCCTGCCGTCAACCGAATCCGGCCCGTCACTCTTCCACACGGGCCGCGGCTCACATGCCGCCGGGCAGGGCCGCGAGGGCGCCCAGGGCCAGGTACACCCCGCCCACCGCCCAGTGCTGCCGGGCCAGGACGCGCGGGCTGCGCCGGAGCCGGCGGGCCAGCAGGGCCCCGGAGCAGGCGTAGCCGAGGTCGAACAGGACGGCGAGCAGCAGGAACACCGCGGCGAGCAGTCGCATCTCGGCGCCCGGGTCGGTGGCCTCGGGCCGCACGAACTGCGGCAGGAACGCCAGCAGGAACAGCGTGACCTTCGGATTGAGCAGGTTCACCAGCGCGCCCTCCAGATAGGCGCGCAGCAGCCGGACGTGCGGCCCGTCCGCCGGGCCGAGCAGGGCCGTACCGCCGCGGAGCGCCCGTACGCCGAGGAAGAGCAGGTAGGCAGCCCCCGCGTACTTCAGGACCAGGAACGCGGCGGGGGAGCGGGTGATCAGCTCCGCGACCCCGGACACCGCCACCGCGAGGTGCACCAGGGTGGCGGTCTCCACCCCGGCGGCGGTGGCCAGTCCGGCCCGCCGGCCCTGCGCGGCGCTGCGGGTGACGATCAGGAACAGATTGGGGCCGGGGATCAGGATCAGGGCGGTGGCGGCGAGGAGAAAAGCGAGAAGTGTGCTGCGGTCCATGCGGTTTAGCCTGGTGGGACGGGTGCCCGTACGCCCGGACCAATGGAGGCCGAAGTGGACCGTTCCGCCCCGCGCGTCTGGACGCCGGCCGAGCTGGACGGCGTCCTGGGCAGCTGGACCACCGGCCCCGGCCCGCTCTACCGCAGGCTCGCGAACGCGCTGTACGGCGCGGTCCGTACGGGCGACCTGGCGGCCGGCGACCGGCTGCCAGCGGAGCGCGCGCTGGCCGCCGCGCTGGGGGTGAGCCGGGCCACGGTCGTCTCGGCGTACGACGCCCTGCGCGAGCGGGGCGCCGCCGCCAGCCGGCGCGGAAGCGGAACCCGGATCGCGGCACTGCCGCGGGCAGCCGTCCGGCCGGTGGACGGGCGGGTACGGGGCGGCACTTCGGCCGCGCTGGTGCAGCGGCTCATCGACGGAGCGGGGGTGATCTCCCTCTCGGTCGCCGCCGAAGGCGCCGCCCCCGAGCTCCGCCACGCCCTCGCCGGGCTGCTCGCCGACGGCGGACTGGACGCCCTGCTCGGGCAGTCCGGCTATCACCCGGCCGGGCTCCCCGAGCTGCGCGCGGCCGTCGCCGACCGGTACTCCGCACAGGGGCTGCGCACCACCCCGGAACAGGTCCTGGTCACCACCGGCGCCACCCAGGCACTCGCACTGGCCGCCCAGTTGTACGTGCGCCGCGGCTCCGCAGCGGTGGTGGAGACCCCCAGCTGGCCGGGCTGCCTGGACGCCTACCTGGCCGCCGGGGCCCGGCCCCGGCGGGTCGGGCTGGACGAGGACGGGGTCCGCGTGCCGGACTTCCGCGCGGCCCTGCCGGGTGCCGCGCTCGCCCACCTGACGCCGACATTCCACAACCCGACGGGCGTGCTCATGTCCGGGCCGCGCCGGGAACGGATCGCGGCGCTGGCCGCGGCCGAGGGCGTACCGCTGGTCGAGGACCTGGCGTACGACACCCGGCTGTGGGACGAAGCGGAACCCCCGCCGGTGGCTGCGCTCGCGCCGGCCGGTGCGGAGATCCTGACCATCGGCTCGCTGGCGAAGACGGTGTGGGGCGGGCTGCGGATCGGCTGGCTGCGCGGCCCCGCGCCCGTGGTGGAGCGGCTGGCCCGCCTCAAGACCCTCGCGGACCTGGGCAGCCCGCTGCTGGACCAGGCGCTTGCCGTACGGCTGTTGCCGGGGGTCGACGCCCTGCGCGCCGCCCGCGCGGTGACGCTGCGGGCCCGGCTGGCCCTGCTGGAATCGCTGCTGTCCGCCGCTCTCCCCGACTGGCACTGGGACCGCCCGGCCGGCGGCGGCGCGCTGTGGGTCCGCCTCCCGGACGGCGCCGACGCGTCGGTGTTCGCGCAGGTCGCCCTGCGCCACGGCGTCGAACTGGTCCCGGGCGCCACCACGGACCCCTCCGGCACCCACGACACCCACATCCGCCTCCCCTTCACCCTCCCGGACCCCCGCCTACACGACCTGACCTCCCGCCTGACCGCCGCATGGGCCGACTACCGCTAGCGGGACCGGGACCGGGACCGGGACCGGGGCCCCGGCCCTGCCCCGGACCCGGGTGCCGGGCAGGGGCCGGGCCCGGGCCGCGGCTCCGCCCCGGACCTGGGTGCCGGGCGGAACTCGTGCACCCGGCGGGCGCGGGGGCGCAGCCCCGTGGGGGGCCGGGGGCTTGCCCCCGGTTTCGGGAAAGGGCGGGGTGGGGGAAGGCTCCGCGCAGCGGCCCCGCCCGTCCGGGCTTCCCGCCGTACTAAGCAGTCGGTAACCTGCCCTGCATGACCCTTGAGCCGCTAGCCGCACGCCGTGCCTGGCACGGTGCCATCAACCCGATCCACGCCACCGTGTACTTCTCACCCGACAGCGCCGAGGAATTCGCCGCCCTCGGCCTCACCGACCCGGTCGCCCGCAACCTCGCCGCCCGGTCCGCCGCCATGGGTGCCGTCGGCGCCGGCACCGTCGCCGCCACCTTCTACAACTACCGCTACGACCTGATCGCCCGGCACCTCCCCGCCGTCTGGGACACCGCCTCCCCCGAGCAGGTCATCGCCGCCCGCTACCGGGCCGTCGACGCCACCCTGCGCCGGCTCCTCGGCCCCGAGGCCATCGCCTCCGCCGAACTCGCCGAGGCCGCCGCACTGGCCCTGCGCGCCACCGAGGCCTGCAGCCGCCACGGCCGCACCCTCTACTCCGCCCACGCCGACCTCCCCGTCCCCGAGGAGCCGCACCTGCGGCTCTGGTACGCCACCACCCTGCTCCGCGAGCACCGCGGCGACGGCCACATCACCGCCCTGCTCACCGTCGGCCTCGACCCGCTGGAGGCCCTCGTCAGCCACAGCGCCACCGGCAAGGGCTTCTCCCGGAAGTGGCTGAAGGCCACCCGCGGCTGGGACCAGGAGGACCTCGACGCCGCCTCCGCCCGCCTCCGCGAGCGCGGCCTGCTCGACGAGGCGGGCGAGCTGACCGTCGCGGGCAAGGAGCTCCGCGAGGAGCTCGAGACCCAGACCGACCGCCTGGACGCCGCACCGTACGCGCACCTCGGCGCGGCCGGCCTGGACCGGCTCGCCGAGCTCGGCGGCGCCTTCGTCCTCCAGGCCGTCGTCGCAGGAGCCTTCCCCGGGGACCTCCTCGGCAAGGCCTGACCCCTCCCGTCGGTGCCACCTGCCACAATTGGCGGCTCCAGGCACAGACGAAGGCGGGACCGAGATCGTGACCACGTCCATCGAAGGCAGGATCGCCGAGGAACTCGGCGTACGGGAGCGGCAGGTCAAGGCCGCCGTCGAGCTGCTCGACGGCGGCTCCACCGTCCCGTTCATCGCGCGCTACCGCAAGGAAGCGACCGAGATGCTCGACGACGCCCAGCTGCGCACCCTGGAGGAGCGCCTGCGGTATCTGCGCGAGCTGGAGGACCGCCGCGCGGCGATCCTGGAGTCCGTCCGGGACCAGGGCAAGCTGGACGCCGAGCTGGAGGCCCGGATCAACGCGGCCGACACCAAGGCCCGGCTGGAGGACATCTACCTGCCCTTCAAGCCCAAGCGGCGTACGAAGGCCCAGATCGCCCGCGAGGCCGGACTGGAGCCGCTCGCCGACGGGCTGCTCGCCGACCCGTCCGTCGAGCCGGCGGCAGCCGCCGCCGCGTTCGTCGACGCCGACAAGGGCGTCGCCGATCCGGCCGCGGCCCTGGAGGGCGCCCGCGCCATCCTCACCGAGCGGTTCGCCGAGGACGCCGACCTGATCGGCGAACTGCGCGAGCGCATGTGGGGCCGCGGCCGGCTCGCCGCCAAGGTCCGCGCGGGCAAGGAGGAGGCCGGCGCCAAGTTCGCCGACTACTTCGACTTCGCCGAGCCCTTCACCGCCCTCCCCTCGCACCGCGTCCTCGCCATGCTGCGCGGCGAGAAGGAGGACGTGCTCGACCTCACCCTCGAGCCCGAGGAGCCGAGCGACACGCCCGGGCTGCCGTCCACGTACGAGCCCATGGTCGCGCGCCGCTTCGGGATCGCGGCCCCCTCGGAAGGCAGCCGGCCCGGCGACAAGTGGCTCGCCGACACGGTCCGCTGGGCCTGGCGTACGAAGATCCAGGTGCACCTCGGCATCGACCTGCGGATGCGGCTGCGCGCCGCCGCCGAGGACGAGGCCGTCCGGGTCTTCGCCGCCAACCTGCGCGACCTGCTGCTCGCGGCACCGGCCGGCACCCGGGCCACCCTCGGCCTGGACCCGGGCTTCCGCACCGGCGTCAAGGTCGCCGTCGTGGACGCCACCGGCAAGGTGGTCGCCACCGACGTGATCTACCCGCACGTCCCCGCCAACAAGTGGGACGAATCCCTCGCCAAGCTGGCCCGGCTCGCGAAGGAGCACGCGGTCGAGCTGATCGCCATCGGCAACGGCACCGCCTCCCGCGAGACCGACAAGCTGGCCGGCGACCTGATCACCCGCCACCCCGAGCTGAAGCTCACCAAGGTGATGGTCTCGGAGGCCGGCGCCTCCGTGTACTCGGCCTCCGCCTTCGCCTCCCAGGAACTCCCGGACATGGACGTGTCGCTGCGCGGCGCGGTCTCCATCGCCCGCCGGCTCCAGGACCCGCTCGCCGAGCTCGTCAAGATCGACCCCAAGTCGATCGGCGTCGGCCAGTACCAGCACGACCTGTCCGAGGTGAAGCTCTCCCGCTCCCTCGACGCGGTGGTCGAGGACTGCGTCAACGGCGTCGGCGTGGACGTCAACACCGCCTCCGCACCGCTGCTGTCGCGGGTGTCGGGCATCAGCGGCGGACTCGCCGAGAACATCGTCGCGCACCGCGACGCCAACGGGCCCTTCCGCAGCCGCAAGGCCCTCAAGGACGTGGCCCGGCTCGGCCCCAAGGCGTACGAGCAGTGCGCCGGCTTCCTGCGGATCCGCGGCGGGGACGACCCGCTGGACGCCTCCAGCGTGCACCCGGAGTCCTACCCGGTGGTCCGGGCGATGGGGAAGAAGGCGGGCGGCGAGGTGGCCGCGCTGATCGGCAACAGCGGGGTGCTGCGCTCGCTGCGCCCCGAGGAGTTCGTCACCGAGGCCTTCGGGCTGCCGACCGTCTCCGACATCCTGCGCGAGCTGGAGAAGCCGGGCCGGGACCCGCGCCCCGCCTTCAAGACGGCCACCTTCAAGGAGGGCGTCGAGAAGATCGGCGACCTGGCCGCCGGGATGGTCCTGGAGGGCGTGGTCACCAATGTCGCGGCCTTCGGCGCCTTCATCGACATCGGCGTCCACCAGGACGGCCTGGTGCATGTGTCGGCGATGTCGAAGACCTTCGTCAAGGATCCGCGGGACGTGGTCAAGCCCGGGGACATCGTCAAGGTCAAGGTCATGGACGTGGACATTCCGCGCAAGCGGATCTCGCTGAGCCTGCGACTGGACGACGAGTCCGCGGCGGCCGGTCCCGGGGGCCAGGGGGGCTCCGGCCCGAAGTCCCGGCAGGACCGGGGGCCGCGCCAGGAGCAGGGCGAGCGCGGCAACCGCGGCGACCAGGGCGACCGCGGCGACCGGCGCGGCGGCGGACGCCCGCCGCAGCAGCGCGGCAACGGCGGCAATGGAGGCAGCGGCGGCAACCGCCGCGAAGGCAGCACCCCGCCGCCGCCCGCCAACAGCGCGATGGCCGACGCTCTGCGCCGGGCCGGCCTCACCGGCGGCGGCGAGGGAGGCGGGCGCAACCGCAAGCGTTGATGGGGCGGCCGGGGTGGCCGAATAGCACCCCGGACGAGGGCGTTCCCTTGCCAACCTCCCGGCAAGATCGGTAAGCATGACGGAAGGCCCGTCCGCCGCAGGCGGGCGGGCCTTCATGAACTCCCCTCAGGAGCACTCCCCGAGGCCGCCCCGAAGGCTCAGGACGTCATGGAACCATCCGCCCCCGCCTATCACCGCTGCCCGGGAAAGGGTTCGAAGAGGGAGCACATGCCATTCCGGCACCTGAAACTGCGCCGGCGCTGCCAAACCATTCTCGGCCATCTCGATCTGACGGAGCCGTTCTCCGTCGACGCACTCTGCGCCCGCATGGCCGAGCAGCGCGGACGCCCCATACTCCTGCACCCGCTGCCCCGGGAAGCCGCCGAATCCGGCATCTGCGGACTGTGGGTCGGCACCGACAGCGCCGACTTCGTCTTCTACGAGGCCCAGACCTCCCCGCTGCACCGCGAGCACATCGTCCTCCACGAGCTGGGCCACATCCTCTTCGGGCACAACGCGCTGGCGGGCGAAGACGGCGAAGACGGCGAGGACGCAGCAGACGCTGTCCCGAGGATCCTGGGCCGGACCAACTACACCACCCGGCAGGAGCAGGAAGCCGAGATGCTCGCCAGCATGATCCGCGCCCGGGCCGGCCTGCACCCGCCGGGCGGCAGCCCGGGCGGCACCCTGGAACGCCTGGAGACCGCGATGGGCGTGCGATAGCCCATGACCTCCGGCCTCACCGCATTCGGCGACTGGCTCGCCGTCCCCAGCGTGGTCTGTCTCTGGGCCGCCATCCTGATCCGCACCCGCTCCGCCGTCCGCTGCCGCGAGCAGCGCGGTCTGCTGCTGGCCGTGGCCACCGCCGCAGCGGCCATGACCCTCAATCTCCCCGCCGTCGTGGACTACGCGATGCGCAACCCCGGCCACGGGCACACGGTCGGGCTGACCCGCAATTTCATCGGCGTCCTCTCGGCCGGCGCCGTGCTCTACTTCGTCGCCGCCACCACCGGTGGCCGCCTCCTCCAACGTGCCGCCTGTGCCGCCACCGTGGTCTACCTCGGCACGCTGGTCGCACTGGATCTGGTGGCCGGCTCCCACGGCACCCACCGCATGCCGCCGAAGGGCGACCCGGTGCCCTCGCTCGCCTACTGGCTCGTCCTCATCTCCGCGCATCTGCTCGCCAACACCATCTGCGTGTTCGTCTGCTGGCGCTACAGCCGCCGCACCGACAGCCCCGGACTGGCCGCCGGCCTGCGGCTGTTCGGCCTCGGCACCGCCCTCACCGGGCTGTTCTGGTTCGCCTACCTGCTCAAGGCCGTCTTCGGCACGGTCTGGCCGATGCCCTGGATGCCGCTGCTGATGAACCTGCACGGGCTGCTGCGGGCCGCCGCCATCCTGGTGCCCACCCTGTACGTGCTGCGCCGCACCCTGGCCGACACCGCCGTCGCCTGGCGGCTGTGGCCGCTCTGGCGCGACCTGGTGCAGGCCGTGCCGCATGTGGTCCTTACCGCCCCCGGGAGCAGCAGCCGGCTCGGTGAACTGCTCTGGCCGCCGGTGCCCCGCACCCTGCTGGCGTACCGGAAGGTCATCGAGACCCGGGACGCGATCCTGATCCTCAACGAGTACGTCGCCCCGGGCGTCCCGGAGCTGGCCCGCGGCCATGTCGCGGCGGCCGGCATCCCCGGCCCGCGACGGGACGCCGCCGCGCTGGCCTGCGTACTCAACGAGGCGCGGCAGGCGAAACTGGCGGGGCTGCCGCAGCAGCAGGGCGAGGAGTCCCCGGTCTACCTGTCCACCGCCTCAGCGGCAGCGGAAGGCAGCGATCTCGACGAAGAGAAACGATTCCTCGTTGCCGTCGCACAGGCCTACGCCGCTGCCCCCACCGCCACCTTCACCGGAAAGCGACCCTCCCCTTGAGCACCGCCGCCCCGACCGTCGTCCCGACCTCCGCCCCGACCACCGTTCTGATCACCGGCGCCAGCTCGGGCCTCGGCGCCGCCTTCGCCCGCGGGTTCGCCGCCAAGGGCTGCGATCTGATCCTGGTCGCCCGCGACACCGGCCGCCTCCGGGCTGCCGCCGCTGCCCTGACCGCCGAATTCGGCGTCGGCTGCGAGGTCCTGACGGCCGATCTGCTCGACCCCGCCCAGTGCAGCACGGTCGCCGACCGCCTCGCGGACCCCGCCCGCCCGGTCGGCATCCTCGTCAACAACGCCGGATTCGGGCTCCCGGCCCCCTTCCCGTACAACCCGGTCGAGGACGAGGAGCGGATGCTCGACCTGCTGGTCAAGGTCCCGCTGAAGCTCACCCACGCGATCATCCCGGGGCTGCGCGAACGCCGCCGCGGCGCGGTGCTCAACGTGTCCTCGGTGGCCGGCCTGCTGCCCACCGGCACCTATGGCGCGGCCAAGGCCTGGCTCACCGCGTTCAGCGAATCCCTGCGGGTGGACCTCGCCCCGTACGGGGTCCGGGTGCTCGCGGTGGTACCCGGCTTCACCCGCACCGAATTCCAGGAGCGGGCCGGCGTGGACATGAGCTCGCTGCCCGAGTCCTACTGGCTGGAGGCGGACGCGGTGGTGGCCCGGGCCCTGAAGGACCTGGGCCTGCGCCGCCCGCTCAGCATCACCGGCTGGCGCTACCAGGCGTACGCGGCGGCCGTCCGCCACCTCCCGCGCACCCTGGTCGCCACCAGGATGGCCCGCACCCGCCGCCCCCCGGCCCCCCGGCCGTCTGACCGGTTTTAACGGTCTGGCCGGTCAGACCTCGGTGACCCGGCCGGCCGAGACCTCCAGGCGGCGGGTGGTGTGGACCGCGTCGAGCATCCGGCGGTCGTGGGTGACCAGCAGCAGCGTGCCCTCGTAGGAATCCAGGGCGGATTCCAGCTGCTCGATCGCCGGAAGGTCGAGGTGGTTCGTCGGCTCGTCCAGGACCAGCAGGTTCACCCCGCGCCCCTGGAGCAGTGCGAGGGCCGCGCGGGTGCGCTCGCCCGGGGAGAGGGTGGCCGCCGGACGCAGGACGTGTGCGGCCTTCAGGCCGAACTTGGCCAGCAGGGTCCGGACCTCGGCCGGCTCGGTGTCCGGGACCGCCGCGCAGAACGCCTCCAGCAGCGGCTCGTCGCCCAGGAACAGCCCCCGGGCCTGGTCCACCTCGCCGACCAGCACCCCCGAACCGAGCGTGGCCGAACCCGAGTCCAGCGGAAGGCGCCCCAGCAGGGCGGCGAGCAGGGTGGACTTGCCGGAACCGTTGGCGCCGGTGATCGCCACCCGGTCGGCCCAGTCGATCCGCAGACTGGCCGGACCGAACCGGAACTCCCCGCGCCGGACTTCCGCCTCGCGCAGGGTGGCCACCACCGAGCCGGAGCGCGGGGCCGCCGCGATCTCCATCCGCAGCTCCCACTCCTTGCGGGGCTCCTCCACGACCTCCAGCCGTTCGATCGCCCGCTGTGTCTGGCGGGCCTTCGCCGCCTGCTTCTCGCTGGACTCGCCGCGCAGCTTCCGGCCGATCTTGTCGTTGTCGGTGGCCTTGCGGCGGGCGTTGCGCACGCCCTTGTCCATCCAGTTGCGCTGCATCTGGGCCCGGCCCTCCAGGGCGGACCGCTTGTCGGCGTACTCCTCGTAGTCCTCGCGGGCGTGCCGGCGGGCCGTGTCCCGCTCCTCCAGGTAGGCGTCGTAGCCACCGCCGTAGAGGTTGATCTGCTGCTGGGCCAGGTCGAGTTCGAGGACCTTGGTGACGGTCCGGGCGAGGAACTCGCGGTCGTGGCTGATCACCACCGTGCCCGCGCGCAGGCCCTTCACGAACTGCTCCAGCCGTTCCAGGCCGTCCAGGTCCAGGTCGTTGGTGGGCTCGTCCAGGAGGAAGACGTCGTACCGGGAGAGGAGCAGGGAGGCGAGGCCGGCGCGGGCGGCCTGGCCGCCGGACAGGGCGGTCATCGGCAGGTCCAGGCCGACCGAGAGGCCGAGGTCGTCGGCGACCTCCTGGGCGCGCTCGTCGAGGTCCGCGCCGCCCAGGTCGAGCCAGCGGTCCAGCGCCGTCGCGTACGCGTCGTCGGCGCCGGCCACGCCGTCCACCAGGCCCTGGGTGGCCGAGTCCAGGTCCGCCTGGGCGGCGGCCACGCCGGTACGCCGGGCCAGGAACTCCCGTACCGACTCGCCGGGCCGGCGCTCCGGCTCCTGCGGCAGGTGGCCGATGGTGGCGGTCGGCGGGGACAGCCGCAGCTCACCGTGCTCAGGGGTGTCGAGGCCGGCCAGCAGGCGCAGCAGGGTGGACTTCCCGGCGCCGTTGACGCCGACCAGGCCGATGACGTCCCCGGGGGCGACGACCAGGTCGAGCCCGGAGAAGAGGGAGCGCTCACCGTGTCCGGCGGCGAGTTCCTTGGCGACGAGAGTTGCAGTCATGATCTGCCGATCCTATGGCGTTTCCGGCGGGGGGCTGCCCGCCGGTGGCCGGATAGGTGGGATCCATGTCATTGCGGACGCCGGGGCCCGGCAACAGGATGGAGTCATGCCACTGCGAGACGTACTTGTCGTCCTGTACGACGGCGTGCAGAGCCTGGACGTCACCGGGCCTGTGGAGGTGTTCAACGCGGCCGGACTCTTTCCCGGGGTGCCCGGCGGCTACCGGATCCGGACGGTCTCGGTCGGCGGCGCGCCGGTCCGCACCAGCAGCGGGCTGCGGCTGCTGCCGGACGGCGACCTCGAAGGCGCCGAGCTCGACCTCGGCGAGGACACCACCCTGCTGGTGCCGGGCGGCCAGTACTCGGGCCGTTTCGACCCAGGGCTCACCGACTGGCTCCGGGCGCACGGGGGTCGCGCGGGCCGGCTGATGGCCGTCTGCACGGGCGGGCTGCTGTTCGCCGAGGCGGGACTGCTGGACGGGCACCGGGCGACCACGCACTGGCACGCGTGCGAGCAGCCCCAACCGGGGCTGCGCCCGACCCGGTAGTCCAGGCTCCGCCTGGGAACCGGGGGCTGCGCCCCCATTCTGTCCGGCTCCGCCGTTTTCCCGAGCCCGGGCTCCGCCCGAACCACCGACCGGGGCTGCGCCCCGGCCCTGACCTCCCAGACTCCGCCTGGACCCCCCGGGGGCTGCGCCCCCGAGTGCCGGGCTTCGCCCGGGCCCGTACGCCAGGTTCCGCCCGGGAGCCGGGGGCTGCGCCCCCGTCCCGTCCGGCTTCGCCGGTCCTGGTCCCGGGCTTCGCCCGGACCGCCAGCGGGGCGCGGCCCCAACCCGGGGCCGCGCCCCCGGCCTGACCTTCCGGGCTTCGCCCGGATCGACCGGGGGCTGTGCCCCCAACGCCGGGCTTCGCCCGGATCCGTACGCCAGGTTCCGCCTGGGACCCCGGGGGCTTCGCCCCCACCCCCGCCGGCTTCGCCGGTCCTGGTCCCCGGGCTTCGCCCGGACCACCAGCGGGGCGCGCCCCCAACCCGGGGCCGCGCTCCGGACCGGGCCTTCCGGGCTGTCCGGACCGGTCCGGGGCTCCGCCCCCGAGTGCCGGGCTTCGCCCGGGCCCGTACGCCAGGCTCCGCCTGGGACCCCGGGGGCTGCGCCCCCGGGGCGCCGGCTTCGCCGGTTCTGATCCCGGGCTTTGCCCGGACCGCCAGCCGGGGCTGCGGCCCCGACCCGGGACCGCGCCCCGGGTGGCCTTCCGGGCTTTGCCCGGATCGACCGGGGGCTGCGCCCCCCAACGCCGGGCTTCGGCCCGCCTACCGCTCCGGAGGAGCCATGCAGATTGCCGTACTGCTCTACGACCGGTTCACCGCGCTCGACGCCATCGGGCCCTTCGACACACTTGGCCGGCTGCCCGGCGCCGAGACCGTGTTTGTCGCCGAGCGGCCCGGGCCCGTACGCAACGACTCCGGCATGCTCGCCCTCGTCGCGGACAAGGGGCTCGACGAGGTCACCCGGCCCGACATCGTCATCGTGCCCGGCGGGCTGGTCGAGGAGCAGCTGAAGAACCAGGCGCTGCTCGACTGGCTGCGGACCGTCGATGTCACCACCACCTGGACCACCTCCGTCTGCACCGGCTCGCTGCTGCTCGCCGCCGCCGGGCTGCTCTCCGGGCGCCGGGCAACCTCCCACTGGCTGGCGCTGGAGCAGCTGCCCGCATTCGGCGTCGAGCCCACCGGCGAGCGCGTGGTGATCGACGGCAAGTACGTCACCGCCGCCGGGGTGTCCTCCGGCATCGACATGGGGCTGACCCTGCTTGGGCGGATCGCTGGGGACCGGGTCGCGCAGTCCGTGCAGCTGCTCATCGAGTACGACCCGCAGCCCCCCTACGACGCCGGCTCGCCGGACAAGGCCCCGGCCGACCTCGTCGCCGAGTGGCGCGGGATGAGCCCGGCCGAGCTGGGCTAAGAGCCGCCCGGGGCCGGCACCGTCCAGGTGAAGCGCGGCTCGCGCCGTTCCAGGAATGCGGCGACACCCTCCGCGGTGTCGCCGCTGCCCGCCGCCTGGGCGGCCCAGTACGCGTCGCGGTCCGGCCGCCCGTTCGCGAATTCCTTGGCCGCGGCCTGGGTCAGCTGCGAGCGCTCGGCCAGTACGCCCGCGAACACCGCGACCCGCTTGTCCAGCCGGCCCGGCGTCAGCAGCTCGTCCACCAGGCCGGTCCGCAGGGCCCGCTCCGCATCGATCAACTCCGCCGAGAACAGCAGGTACTTGGCGGCGGACGGTCCGACCAGTGCGGCCAGCCGCCGGGTCGAGGACGCGGGGTAGACGATGCCGAGCCGCGCCGGGGTCACCCCGAACAGGGCGTCCTCCGTCGCGAACCGCAGATCGCAGGCCGCGGCCAGCTGCGTGCCGCCGCCCACGCAGTGCCCGCGGATCGCGGCCAGCGTGGGCTTCGGGAAGGCGGCCAGGGCCTCCTCGGCGGCGACGGCGAGGGCCTGCGGGTCCTCCGAACCGGCCAGCGACGAGATGTCCGCGCCCGCACAGAAGGTGCGGCCCTCCCCGGTGAGGACCAGCACCCGCACCGCGGGGTCGGCCGCGTACCCGGCCAGCAGCTCGGGCAGGGCCCGCCACATCGCGGCGGTCATCGCGTTCCGCTTGGCCGGGTGGGAGATGACGATCGTGGCGACCCCGTCCGCGACGGAGTGCAGCAGCTGCGCGTCCATGCGGCCGATCCTATGATCAATACAGTCGGTCGAAACAGTCCGTCCCGTCCGGGGGGTGCGAAGAGGAGGCACGCCCATGGGCGCAGACCGTCCCCCCGAGCAACAGCAGACCCAGCAGGCGCAGGAGACGAAGAAGCTTCGGCGGCATTTTGCGCTGGTCGCCGCGCTCGGGGTGATTCTGGTTCTGGCCGGGATCGTCGGACTGGTCTACACCGGCCTGGCCACCCTCACCTCGATGTTCCTCTTCGGCTGGCTGCTGCTGATCGGCGGTGTGGTCGGACTGGTGCAGGCCGTCCAGGCGCGCAAGAGCAACTACTTCTGGCTGGCCGTGATCGTCGCCGCGATCAACATCGCGGCCGGTCTCGTGGTGCTGCGCCGCCCGGAGGCCAGCGCCGAGGCGCTGACCATGTTCGCCGCGCTGTTCTTCCTGATCGGCGGGGTGTTCCGGCTGGTCGGCGCCCTGGTGGTGCGGGGCACGCACTTCGGCCTGACCCTGGTGCAGGGCGCCTTCGGAATCCTGCTCGGCATTCTGATCCTGTGGGAGTGGCCGGGCAGCAGCCGGTATGTGATCGGCGTCTTCTTCTCGCTCGCGCTGCTCTTCGACGGCCTGGGCCTGATTGCGCTGGGCATGGGTGCGCGCCGCGTTCTGGGCCTGGTCGGCGAGGAGGAGCAGCCGGTCATCGGCACGACGGATGCCGCCGATGCCGCGCCCAAGTCGGCGGGTCAAGAACAGTCCAACAACTGACTCTGTCATACGCCAGCGGTCAGAAAGTGCCCGAATGACGCTGACTTCTGGTCAGCGGTTCGGTCCGGACCAGCCCGTTCCCCACTCTTGACGCGTGGAGACGATCGAGCGTGAAGACGGGGGCCGGAAGATGGACGTCAGCGGGAGCGCCCCGCCTGCCCAGTACGAGGGAGTGTGGCGGTTCACCGCTCCCGCGGTCGAAGAATCCGTTCCGCAGGCCCGCCGAGCGGTCCGGGACCTGCTCGGCCGCCAGGGCGTGCCCGCGGACCGGGACCTCGTGTACGCCCTGCTGCTGATCGTTTCCGAGCTGGTCACCAACTCGGTGCGGCACGCGGCCCTGCTCTCCCCGGAGGTCGCGGTCGAGGTGGCCATCGACCGGGCGTGGGTACGGGTGGCCGTCGAGGACAACCACCCCTACCGTCCCAAGGCGCTCGAAGCCGACTTCGGCCAGACCGGCGGGCGCGGGCTGCTGCTGGTCCGCGAGATCACCCGGGAGGCCGGCGGGGTCTGCGATGTCGAGCACACCTCCACCGGCGGCAAGGTGATCTGGGCTGCGCTGCCGCACGCGGGCAACCACCCGGTCCCCCCGGTCCACCAGGTTCCCCCGGTTCACCAGGTCCCCCCGGTCCGCCCGGCCTAGCGCGGGCGTGCCCGCCGGCCGTGCCGCTACCAGCCCGCGGCTTCCCCGGTCAGTTCGCGGATGGCCGGCCGGGCCGCGTCCAGCACGGTCATGAACCAGGCCGAGAACGGTGCCTCGGCATGCCGCTTCACCAGTTCCTCCGCCGTCACGAAGACCGTGTCTTCGACCTCCTCCGGGTCCGGCCGCAGCGGAGCCTGCGCGAGTCCCACGAACAGGTGGTTGTACTCCTGTTCCACCAGGCCCGACGCCGGGTCCGGGTGGTTGTAGCGGACCGTACCCGCCTCGGCGAGCAGCGAGGGGGACAGGCCCAGCTCCTCGTGGGTGCGCCGGGCGGCAGCCGCGAACGGGGACTCACCCGGGTACGGGTGGCCGCAGCAGGTGTTCGACCAGACGCCGGGGGAGTGGTACTTCCCCAGCGCCCGCTGCTGGAGCAGCAGTCGTCCCTGCTCGTCGAAGAGGAACACCGAGAAGGCCCGGTGCAGCTGCCCGGGAGCCTCGTGCGCGGACAGTTTCTCGGCCGTGCCGATGGTATTTCCCGCCTCGTCGACCAGCTCGAGCATGATCGGTTCCTGCGGGGCGGTGCCGTGTGACGCGGGGTTCGCGGCGGTGGCTGGTGTGATCGGCATAACCATCCTTCGCTTCGGACTACGGCCTTCAGTCTGCCGCACAAATGAGGCTTGTCCGCACTTCGGTCATCCGCGCATGTCCGTCCCCCGCCCCGTGCTATGCACCCGGGGCGGGGGACGGCAGGGTCAGACGCCGAACGGCGCCGGATAGCCGATCGTGCCCGCCGGGACCGGCACGGAATCGGTCAGGACCAGCGCCATCATGGCCTCGTCAGGCACCGGGAACGGCGCCCGGATCCCGTACCGCGAGGCCGGCACGAAGCCGAACCGCGGGTAGTACTCCGGGTGCCCCAGGACCAGTACCAGGCCCTCGCCGCGCTCGCGCGCCGCCGCCAGCAGGGCCCGTACGACCGCACTGCCCGCGCCGGAGCGCTGCACCGCCGGGTCGGCGGCCACCGGTGCCAGCGCGAGCGCCGGCACCCCGTCCACCGTGCAGCGGGTCAGCAGGGCGTGCGCCGCGACCGAGCCGTCCGGGCCCTCCGCGACGTACGACAGGCCCGGCAGCCAGGACGCGTCGGCGCGCAGGGCGTCCACCAGGTCCGCCTCCAGCGGGGTCTCGAAGGCCGCCAGGTTGACGGCCCGTACGGCGGCCCGGTCCGCGGCGGTCTCCGGCCGGGCCGGCCAGCGGCCGTCGTCCCCGGCCGTGACCGGGCGCAGCACATAGCCGGTGTACCCGTACTCGTGCCCGTGCCGGGCGCGTACGGCGATCTCCTCGCGGGTCGCGGCCAGTGCCTCGGCCATCCCGGGAGCGGACGGGTCGGCCGCGTCGGCCCGCTCGCCCAGCGGCCCGTAGTACTCGGCCCAGTCGGACTCGGGCTGCGGCAGCACCCCGAGCACCCGGTAGCCCGCGGCCTGCACGGCCGCCAGGTTCCGGGTGGCGGAGCGCAGTGGGTAGTGCCGGTCCCAGAAGGCCCGGGCCCCGGCGGACGGCTCCTCGGCCGTCCACTCGCACTCGGTCAGCACCAGGGTGCCGCCGGGGGCGAGCAGCCGCTTCCACTCCGCGAGCGCGGTGTCGAAGCCGATCGAGTAGGCGGAGCTCTCCGCCCACACCAGGTCGAAGGAGCCGTCCGGGTACGGGAGCTTCCCCATGTCGGCGCGGACGGGGTGGACCCGGCCGGTGAGCCCGCGGGCCGCCGCGGCCTTGCGCAGCTCGTCGAGGAAGCCCTCGTACAGGTCGACGGCGGTCACCTCGGCGCCGCCGTGGCCGCCCGCCTCGGCGGCGAGCAGCAGGGCGGAGCGGCCCGGGCCGCAGCCGAGGTCGAGGACGCGAGGCCGCTCGGGGAGGGGGCCCGCCAGGTCGAGGAGACGGCGGGTGGTCGCATCGGAACCGGGACCCTGCCGGGGCAGGCCGCGGTGCAGCGTGAAGAATGCTTCGTGAAGATCTTCGTGATGGTCGGTGTCGGTCAACGTGAGCCCTTGAACGGGGGCACCGGCCGACGAGCCGGATCGAAAGACTCGTAAAGAGAGAGTGATCAGGCCTGGCCGGGTGCCCGGAAGAAGTCGGGGATGTACCGGATGTCGCTGCGCACGGCAGCGATCTCTGCGACGGTCATCAACCCCACCTCTTTCCAGCTCAGGTCTGTGCACACCGTAACATCCAGGCGGTTTGTGATCGGTCGCCAGGATCGTCGATGATGATCAAGCGTCGGAGGATCCAGGTGTGAACGGGGGGTGAACCCCGGCTTCCATTCATCGGATAGCCTCTGCCGACGTGCCGCCGCCCCCACGAGGCGCCCGTTCCAAGGAGTGAGTTCGTCGCCGACCGCCATCCTCACCGGCCTGCCGGTTCCCGGATCACCGCTCGAAGGCGACCTCCGCACCCTCGGCTTCGAGGTCAGGTCCGTGCCCGAGCCGGCCGGCCTCGCCGCCGCGCTGGCCGCCGTCCCCGCCGACCAGCGGGTCGCCGTGGTCGACAGCGGCTTCGTCGGACACGTCCACGCCCTGCGGCTGGCCCTCACCGACCCGCGCTTCGACGCCTGCGCCGTGACCGGCGCGCTCTCCGTCCAGCCGGCCGCCCGCGCCGCCCTGGACCGGGCCGTGACCCGGGTCACCGTGCCCGCCGCCCCGGCCGGCGAGCCGGGCCCGGCCGCCCCGTACGCCGCGGAACTGGCCGACGTACTGGAGGCAGCCGGCACCACCGTGCAGCGGCCGGAGCTCGGCACCCTGGTGGCCGCCCTCCCCGGCAGCGAGCAGGAGCGCGCCGAGGCCGTCGCCGCGGTCGCCGCCGTGGACGACGAGGCGGTCCGCCTGCGCACCGCAGTGAAGTCCCGCGACGGGTTCTTCACCACCTTCTTCATCAGCCCGTACTCCCGCTACATCGCCCGCTGGTGCGCCCGCCGCGGCCTGACCCCCAACCAGGTCACCACCGCCTCGCTGCTCACCGCCCTGGTCGCGGCCGGCTGCGCGGCCACCGGCGACCGCTGGGGCTATGTCGTGGCCGGCGTGCTGCTGCTGGTCTCCTTCGTACTGGACTGCACCGACGGGCAGCTGGCCCGCTACTCCCTGCAGTACTCGACGATGGGCGCCTGGCTGGACGCCACCTTCGACCGGGCCAAGGAGTACGCCTTCTACGCCGGCCTGGCCCTCGGCGCCGCCCGCGACGGGGACGACGTCTGGGCCCTGGCCCTCGGCGCGATGATCCTGATGACCTGCCGGCACGTGGTGGACTTCTCGTTCAACGAGGCCAACCACGACGCCACCGCCAACACCAGCCCCACCGCCGCCCTCTCCGACAAGCTCGACAGCGTCGGCTGGACGGTCTGGGTCCGCCGGATGATCATCCTGCCGATCGGCGAGCGCTGGGCGATGATCGCGGTCTTCACCGCCTTCACCACCCCCCGCATCACCTTCTACGCCCTGCTGATCGGCTGCGCCTTCGGTGCCCTCTACACCACCGCCGGCCGGGTCCTGCGCTCCCTGACCCGCCGGGCCGCCCGGACCGACCGCGCCGCCCGCGCGCTGGCGGACCTGGCCGACACCGGCCCGCTGGGCGAGCTGGTCGCCGCCGGGATGCGCCGGCTGCCCGCGTACACCGCGCCCGCGTTCCTGGCCGGCGGGGCGGGCGCCGGGATCGCCCTGCTCGCCGCCGCCTGGGCGCTGCCCTTCGGCTCCCCGCTGCTGCTGGTCTTCGCCGGGCTGTACGTGCTGGCCGCCGGAGCCGCCGTCGCCCACCCGCTGAAGGCCCCCCTGGACTGGCTGCTGCCCCCGCTGTTCCGCGCCGCCGAATACGGCACGGTCCTGATCCTGGCTGCCAAGGCCGAGGTCCCCGGGGCCCTTCCCGCGGCATTCGGACTGGTCGCGGCGGTCGCCTACCATCACTACGACACGGTGTACCGCATTCGCGGTGGCACCGGCGCGCCCCCGCACTGGCTGGTGCGGACGATCGGCGGCCACGAAGGCCGGGTCCTGCTGACCGCGGCCCTGGCGGCCGTCCTCGCGCGCAGCACGGACTTCCCCGTCGCGCTCACGGCCATGGCCGCGTTCGTGGCACTCGTGGTGCTTGTGGAGAGCATCCGCTTCTGGGTCTCCGCCGGAGCACCCGCCGTACACGACGAAGGAGAACCCGCATGATCGGCCTTGTCCTCGCTGCCGGTGCCGGACGCCGTCTGCGTCCGTACACCGACACCCTGCCCAAGGCCCTCGTGCCCGTCGGCCCCGAGGGCCAGGAGGACAGCCTCACGGTCCTCGACCTGACCCTGGGCAACTTCGCCGAGGTCGGCCTCACCGAGGCCGCGATCGTCGTCGGCTACCGCAAGGAGGCCGTGTACGAGCGCAAGGCCGCCCTGGAGGCCAAGTACGGCCTGAAGCTGACGCTGATCGACAACGACAAGGCCGAGGAGTGGAACAACGCCTACTCCCTGTGGTGCGCGCGTGAGGTTCTCAAGCAGGGTGTGATCCTCGCCAACGGCGACACCGTGCACCCGGTCTCGGTCGAGAAGACCCTGCTCGCCGCCCGCGGCAACGGCCAGAAGATCATCCTCGCCCTCGACACGGTCAAGAACCTGGCCGACGAGGAGATGAAGGTCATCACCGCCGATGGCAGTGCTTCCCGGACTGGCGTGCAGAAGATCACCAAGCTGATGGACCCGGCCACCGCGACCGGCGAGTACATCGGCGTCACCCTGATCGAGCCCGAGGCCGCCGAGGCCCTGGCGGACGCGCTGAAGACCACCTTCGAGCGCGACCCCGACCTGTACTACGAGGACGGCTACCAGCAGCTCGTCAACGACGGCTTCACGGTCGACGTGGCCCCCATCGGCGACGTCAAGTGGGTCGAGATCGACAACCACGACGACCTCGCCAAGGGCCGGACGATCGCATGCCAGTACTGACGAGGCTCATTCCCTCCCCGGTCGTCGTCGACATCAGCTGCGGGGCGATGGACAAGCTGGACGGCATCCTCGCCGACCAGCGGATCTCCGCGTCCGGCAAGCTGGCGATCGCGATCAGCGGCGGTTCCGGCCAGGCGCTCCGCGCCCGGCTGGAGCCGGGCCTGCCGCACGCCGACTGGTACCCGGTCGTCGACGGCACCATCGACTCGGCGGTCAAGCTCGCCGACGACATAAAGGGCCGCCGCTACGACGCCGTGGTGGGACTGGGCGGCGGCAAGATCATCGACGTGGCGAAGTACGCCGCGGCGCGGGTCGGGCTGCCGATGGTGGCGGTCGCCACCAACCTCTCGCACGACGGGATCTGCTCGCCGGTGTCCATCCTGGACAACGACAACGGGCGCGGTTCCTACGGCGTCCCCACGCCCATCGCCATGGTGATCGACCTGGACGTGATCCGCGAGGCCCCCGTCCGGTTCATCCGGGCCGGCATCGGTGACGCGATCTCCAACATCTCGGCCATCGCCGACTGGGAGCTCTCGCACCGGGTCACCGGGGAGGCCGTGGACGGCCTGGCCGCCGCCATGGCGCGCAGCGCCGGCGAGTCGGTCCTGCGCCACCCCGGCGGCTGCGGCGACGACGAGTTCCTCATGGTCCTTTCCGAAGCCCTGGTCCTCTCCGGCATCGCCATGTCCATCAGCGGTGACACCCGGCCCTCGTCCGGCGCCTGCCACGAGATCAGCCACGCCTTCGACCTGCTCTACCCGGGGCGCTCCGCGCTCCACGGCGAGCAGGTGGGGCTCGGCGCCGCCTTCGCCATGCACCTGCGCGGGTCCCGGGAACAGTCCGGGCTCTTCGTGGAGGTGCTGCGCACCCACGGCCTGCCCGTGCTGCCCGAGGAGATCGGGTTCAGCGTGGACGAGTTCGTCGCGGCCGTCGAGTACGCCCCGCAGACCCGTCCGGGACGCTTCACCATCCTGGAACACCTCAACCTGTCCGTAGCCGATATCAGGGACGCGTACGCCGACTATGCCAAAACCATCAGTAGCTGAACTCCGTCCCGTCGTTCACCCCGCGGGCGTGAAGGACCGGCGCAGTGGAGAGCACTGGGGCGGGCGCCTGTACATGCGCGAGATCTCCCTGCGTATCACCCGCCTGCTGGCGACCACCAAGGTCACGCCGAACCAGCTGACCTACCTGATGACCCTGGCCGGTGTCCTGGCCGCCCCGGCCCTGCTGGTGCCGGGCATCTGGGGCGCCGTCCTCGGCGTGGTCTTCGTCCAGCTGTACCTGCTGCTCGACTGCGTCGACGGTGAGCTCGCCCGCTGGAAGAAGCAGTACTCGCTGTCCGGGGTGTACCTGGACCGGGTCGGCGCCTACCTCTGCGACGCGGCCGTGCTGGTCGGCTTCGGCCTGCGCGCCGCGGACCTGTGGGGCACCGGCCGGGTCGACTGGCTGTGGGCCTTCCTGGGCACCCTCGCCGCGCTCGGCGCGATCCTGATCAAGGCCGAGACGGACCTGGTCGGTGTCGCCCGGCACCAGGGCGGGCTGCCGCCCGTCCAGGAAGCCGCCGCCGAGCCGCGCTCGTCCGGCATGGCACTGGCCCGTCGGGCCGCCGCCGCGCTGAAGTTCCACCGGCTGATCCTCGGCATCGAGGCCTCCCTGCTCATCCTGGTGCTGGCGGTCCTGGACCAGATCCAGGGCGACCTGTTCTGGTCGCGGCTCGGCGTCGCCGTCCTCGCGGGCATCGCGATGCTCCAGACCGTGCTGCACCTGGTGTCCGTCCTCGCCTCCAGCAGGCTCAAGTGACGGCGCCGATGCGGCTGGGCGCCGTCGTCATCACCATGGGCACCCGGCCCGAGGAGCTCAAGGCGCTCCTGGACTCGGTGGCCCGGCAGGCCGGGGACCCGATCGAGGTGGTCGTGGTCTGCCAGGGCGTGAAGCTGGACGGGCTGCCCGAGCTGCCGGGCGGTCTCCGTACCGTCGAGCTCCCGGAGAACGTGGGCATTCCGGCCGGCCGGAACGTGGGCATCGAGGCCTTCGGCCCCGGCGGCCGTGATGTGGACGCCTTGCTGTTCCTGGACGACGACGGGCTGCTGGAGCGCACGGACACCGCCGAGCTGTGCCGGCAGGCCCTCGCCGAGGACCCCCGGCTCGGGATCATCAGCTTCCGGATCGCCGACCCGGAGACGGGGTCCACCCAGCGCCGACACGTGCCGCGGCTGGGCCGCTCCGACCCTATGAAGTCCTCCCGGGTCACCACCTTCCTCGGTGGTGCCAACCTTGTCCGCACCACGGTGTTCCAGCAGGTCGGAGGCCTGCCGGACGAGTTCTTCTACGCCCACGAGGAGACCGACCTGGCCTGGCGGGCACTGGACGCCGGCTGGATGGTCGACTACCGGGCGGACATGGTGCTGCTGCACCCGGCGACCTCGCCCTCCCGGCACACGGAGTACCACCGGCTGGTGGCCCGCAACCGGGTGTGGCTGGCCCGCCGCAACCTGCCGGTCCTCCTGATCCCGCTGTACCTCGCGGTGTGGGTGCTGCTCACCCTCGTCCGCCGGCCCACCAAGGCGTCCCTGCAGGCCTGGGTAGGCGGTTTCCGGGAGGGCTGGAAGAATCCCAGTGGGCCCCGGCGGCCGATCAAGTGGCGCACCGTGTGGCTGCTGACCCGGCTGGGCCGACCGCCCGTCGTCTGACACGATCGGCTCTGGGACCATGGGCGTCGTACCCGGAGCCGGTGCCCTAGAGCCCGACGCCCGACCTGCCGCATCTTGAAGACGAAAGTTTCAACTTGTGAGTGACACAACCCACGACGGTGCCCTCGCCACGAGCACGCCGCCGTCCGCCGACGCAGGGCTGACCCCTGCGCAGCTCGCCACCAAGTACGGGCTCTCGGTGAGCGGTGCCCGGCCAGGGCTCGCCGAGTACGTGCGGCAGATCTGGGGCCGGCGCCACTTCATCATGGCCTTCTCGCGGGCCAAGCTGATGGCGCAGTACAGCCAGGCCAAGCTCGGCCAGGTCTGGCAGGTGGCCACCCCGCTGCTGAACGCGGCGGTCTACTGGCTGATCTTCGGCCTGATCCTCGGCGCGGGCAAGGAGATGCCCCCGGGCACCTACGTCCCGTTCCTGATGATGGGCATCTTCGTCTTCACCTTCACCCAGAGCTCCCTGATGGCGGGCGTCCGCTCGATCTCCGGGAACCTCGGCCTGGTGCGGGCCCTGCACTTCCCGCGGGCCACCCTGCCGATCTCGTTCTCGCTGCAGCAGCTCCAGCAGCTGATGTACTCGATGATCGTGGTCTTCATCATCGCGGTGTCCTTCGGCAACTACCCGAAGCTGTCCTGGCTGCTGGTGATCCCGACGCTGGCGCTGCAGTTCGTCTTCAACACCGGCCTGGCGATGATCTTCGCGCGGATGGGCGCCAAGACCCCCGACCTCGCCCAGCTGATGCCGTTCATCACCCGTACCTGGATGTACGCATCCGGCGTGATGTTCCCGATCGCGGCCTACCTCGAGGACAAGCCGGCCTGGATCAGCGACCTGCTGCTGTGGAACCCGGCGTCCATCTACATGGACCTCGTCCGGTTCGCCCTGATCGACGAGTACGGTTCGCAGAACCTGCCGCCGCACGTCTGGGCCTTCGCCGTCGGCTGGGCCGTGGTGATCGGCATCGGCGGATTCATCTACTTCTGGAAGGCTGAGGAGCGTTACGGCCGTGGCTGATACTTCGCAGGGGCGGATCCCCACAGTCATCGCCGATGACGTCCACATCGTCTACCGGGTCAACACCGGTGGCGGCGGCAAGGGTGCCGCCACGGCGGCGCTCAGCAGAATAGTCCGCCGCCGCAAGGGCGACACCCCCGGCGTCCGCCGGGTGCACGCCGTCCGCGGGGTCACCTTCACCGCGTACCGGGGCGAGGCCATCGGCCTCATCGGCTCCAACGGTTCCGGCAAGTCCACCCTGCTGCGCGCCATCGCCGGTCTGCTGCCCACCGAGTCGGGCAAGGTCTACACCGACGGGCAGCCCTCGCTGCTCGGTGTGAACGCCGCGCTGATGAACGACCTGACCGGTGAGCGCAACGTCACGCTGGGCGGCCTCGCCATGGGCATGTCCCGCGAGGAGATCCGGGAGCGCTACCAGGGGATCGTCGACTTCTCGGGCATCAACGAGAAGGGCGACTTCATCTCCCTGCCGATGCGCACCTACTCCTCCGGCATGGCCGCGCGTCTGCGGTTCTCCATCGCCGCGGCGAAGAACCACGACGTGCTGATGATCGACGAGGCGCTGGCCACCGGTGACCGCAAGTTCCAGATCCGTTCCGAGGAGCGGATCCGCGAACTGCGCAAGGAAGCCGGCACCGTCTTCCTGGTCAGCCACAGCAACAAGTCCATCCGGGACACCTGCGACCGGGTCCTGTGGCTGGAAAAGGGCGAACTGCTGATGGACGGCCCCACCGAGGAAGTCGTCGCCGCATACGAGAAGGAAACCGGCCGCTAGGCGCCGGCTCCGCGGAGACCGAGCAGGCCCCTGCCGCAGGTGCGGCGGGGGCCTTGCCGTGCGGGCCGCCGCGACATTTCGTTCATGCCGCGAACACCCGATAGGCCGCCTCGGCGTTGTACAACGTAAGCTGGACCGGTCCTGAATCACGGCATCTGGGGACGAATTCTCCGGCGGCGTGTCCGAAATAGGATGCTGGGTCGGCAGTGTAGAACGGGAGATGTGACGGCAATGGCTACGGGAATTCTCCGCCCCCCGGGCGGACCGGCCGTCCCCCCTGGCGGCGGGCGGTGACCCAGGGAACCGGCATCCGGCCCGACGCCGACACGCAGGCCCACCACCGGGCCCACACCCGAGCCACCCTCGGCAAGGCCGCCGCGGAGAACTTCCCCGTGGCCCCCGCCTTCCTGCCGCGCGCCTGGCGCGACGGACTGACCGCCGTCTACGGCTACGCCCGGCTCGTCGACGACATCGGCGACGGCGACCTCGCCCCCGGCGGCCACGACGCGGCTCTGCTCGGCCTCGACCCGGCCGTCGAGGACCGGCTCGCCCTCCTCGACGCCTTCGAGGCCGACCTGCGGCGGGTCTTCGCCGGCACCCCGCGGCACCCCCTGCTCCAGGCCCTGCAGCCGGTGGTCCGGGCGCACGCCCTGACCCCCGAGCCGTTCCTCGGCCTCATCGAGGCCAACCGGCAGGACCAGCGGGTCAGCCGCTACGCCACCCACCAGGACCTGCTCGCCTACTGCGAACTCTCCGCCAACCCGGTCGGCCGCCTGGTGCTGTCGATCACCGGCACGGCCACCCCCGAACGGATCCGCCGCTCCGACGAGATCTGCACCGCCCTGCAGATCGTCGAACACCTCCAGGACGTCACCGAGGACCTCGGCCGCGACCGGATCTACCTGCCCGCCCGGGACATGGACCGCTTCCACGTCTGTGAAGCCGACCTGGCGGCCCCGACCGCCGGCGCCGCGGTGCGCAGCCTCGTCGCGTACGAGGCCGAACGCGCCCGGCATCTGCTGAATGAAGGCACCCCGCTCGTGGGTAGCGTGCACGGCAGACTCCGGCTGCTGCTCGCGGGCTTCGTGGGAGGAGGGCGCGCCGCGCTGAGAGCGATTTCGGCCGCCGGTTTCGACGTACTCCCCGGCCCGCCCAAACCCACCAAGACCGGCCTGCTCCGCGAGGTGGCCGCCGTCCTGCGCCCAGCGCCGAGAAAGGGGTGAGCCCGACCGTGGAGGGCCCCTCGCACGCCACCGTCCCCACCGCACCGGTCATCGCCGCCTACAGCTACTGCGAGGCCGTCACCGGCGCGCAGGCGCGGAACTTCGCGTACGGCATCAGGCTGCTGCCGACCGACAAGCGGCAGGCGATGTCGGCGCTGTACGCGTTCTCCCGGCGCGTCGACGACATCGGCGACGGCACGCTCCCGCCCGAGGCCAAGCTGACCCGGCTGGAGGAGACCCGGGCGGTGCTCGGCCGGATCCGGGAAGGCGCCGTCGAGGAGGACGACACCGATCCGGTCGCCGTCGCCCTCGCCCATGCCGCCCGCCGCTTCCCGATCCCCCTCGAAGGCCTCGACGAACTGATCGACGGGGTGCTGATGGACGTCCGCGGCGAAAGCTACGAGACCTGGGACGACCTCAAGACCTACTGCCGGTGCGTGGCCGGAGCCATCGGCCGGCTCTCGCTCGGCGTGTTCGGCACCGTGAACACCGGGGGCCTCGGCGCGCGCGATGCGGCGCGCGCCCCCGAGTACGCCGACACGCTGGGCCTCGCCCTCCAACTCACCAACATCCTCCGTGACGTCCGCGAGGACGCCGGCAACGGCCGCACCTACCTGCCCGCCGAGGACCTCGCCAAGTTCGGCTGCGCCGAGGGCTTCGGCTCCGGCCGGGCCCCCGCCGGCTCCGACTTCCCCGGCCTGGTCCACCACGAAGTCCGGCGCGCCCGGGCCCTGTTCGTCGAGGGCTACCGGCTGCTGCCGATGCTCGACCGGCGCAGCGGCGCCTGCGTGGCCGCCATGGCCGGGATCTACCGCCGCCTCCTCGACCGCATCGAACGCGAACCGTACGCCGTGCTGCGCGGCCGGGTCTCGCTCCCGGCCCGCGAGAAGGCGTACGTCGCCGTCCGGGGCCTCTCCGGACTCGACGCGCGCACCGTCTCCCGCCAGAGCACGAGAAGGCGGCCCCTGTGACGCCATACTGCGCAGCACGCGCAACCCCTGTCCGGGCGGGCGCGTCTTACCGGCCGGGGCACGCCCCGAGTGGCCGGTTTACGTACCAGCGGCCCGACAGGGAGGGCTCATGACCGCGCAGAACACCGCCGTGGTCGTCGGCGGCGGACTCGCCGGCGTCACCGCCGCACTGGAACTCGCCGACGCCGGCCTCCGGGTCACCCTGCTCGAGGGCCGGCCCCGGCTCGGCGGCCTCGCCTTCTCCTTCAAGCGCGGCGACCTCACCGTCGACAACGGCCAGCACGTCTACCTGCGCTGCTGCACCGCCTACCGGTGGTTCCTGGACCGGATCGACGGCACCGCGCTGGCCCCGCTCCAGGACCGGCTCGACGTCCCCGTGCTCGACGTGGCCCACCCCAAGGGACCCCGGCTGGGACGGCTGCGGCGCAGCGCGCTGCCGGTACCGCTGCACCTGGCCGGCGCGCTCGCCCGCTACCCGCACCTGTCGCTGGCCGAACGCGCCGCCGTCGGCCGGGCCGCCCTCGCACTGCGCCGGCTCGACCCCGCCGACCCCGCCCTGGACGGGGTCGACTTCGCGACCTGGCTCGGCCGCTACGGCCAGTCCCCGCGCGCCATCGAGGCCCTCTGGGACCTCGTCGGCATCGCCACCCTCAACGCCACCGCCGAGCAGTCCTCCCTGGGCCTCGCCGCCATGGTCTTCAAGACCGGCCTGCTGTCCGAACCCGGCGCCGCCGACATCGGCTGGGCCCGGGTCCCGCTCGGCGACCTCCACGACACCCTGGCCCGCAAGGCCCTGGACGCGGCCGGGGTACGGACCGAACTGCGCACCCGGGTCACCGCCATCTCCCGTACCGAGGACGGGAACTGGCGGGTCGACACCGAGGGCGAGAGCCTGGAGGCGGCCACCGTGGTCCTCGCCGTACCCCAGCGCGAGGCCCACGTACTGCTCCCGCAGGGCGCCCTCGACGACCGCGACAAGCTCCTCGACATCGGCACCGCACCCATCCTCAACGTGCACGTCGTCTACGACCGCAAGGTGCTCCGGCAGCCCTTCTTCGCCGCCCTCGGCTCCCCGGTGCAGTGGGTCTTCGACCGCACCGAGGCCTCCGGGCTCACCGACGGCGGACAGTACCTCGCCCTGTCCCAGTCGGTCGCGCAGGACGACATCGACGAACCCGTCACGGTGCTGCGCGAGAAGTACCTGCCCGAACTGGAGCGGCTGCTCCCGGCCGCGCGCGGCGCCAAGATCCGCGACTTCTTCGTCACCCGGGAGCGGACGGCGACGTTCGCCCCCACCCCCGGCGTCGGCCGGCTGCGCCCCGCCGCGCGCACCGATGCGCCCGGTCTCTACCTCGCGGGATCGTGGACGGCCACCGGCTGGCCCGCGACCATGGAGAGCGCCGTCCGGAGCGGCATCGTCGCGGCCCACGCCGCGCTCGCCGTGCTGGGCCGCCCCCGCGTGAACCCTCTGCAGGAGGCGGCATGACCCTCACCAGCACCACCGGCACAGCACGTACAGGAACCAGAGGAGAGCCAGTGAACCCGGGGAATCACACGGGCAACGTCGAGAAGGCGGACACGCTCGCGCTGCTGGAGCGCGGCCGTACGCTCTCGACGCCCGTGCTCCGCGCGGCCGTCGACCGGCTCGCACCACCCATGGACACCGTCGCCGCCTACCACTTCGGCTGGATCGACGCCCAGGGCAATCCGGCGGACGGGGACGGCGGCAAGGCCGTGCGCCCGGCGCTCGCCCTGCTGTCCGCGGAGGCCGCGGGGGTCCCGGCCGAAGTCGGCATCCCCGGCGCGGTCGCCGTGGAACTCGTGCACAACTTCTCGCTGCTGCACGACGACCTGATGGACGGCGACGAGCAGCGCCGGCACCGCGACACGGTGTGGAAGGTGCACGGCCCGGCCCAGGCCATCCTGGTCGGCGACGCCCTGTTCGCCCTCGCCAACGAGGTGCTGCTGGAACTCGGCACGGTCGAGGCGGGCCGCGCCACCCGCCGGCTGACCACCGCCACCCGCAAGCTCATCGACGGGCAGGCCCAGGACATCTCCTACGAGCACCGCGAGAGCGTCAGCGTCGAGGAATGCCTGGAGATGGAGGGCAACAAGACCGGCGCGCTGCTCGCCTGCGCGGTCTCCATCGGCGCGGTGCTCGGCGGGGCGGACGACCGTACCGCCGACAAGCTGGAGGAGTACGGCTACCACCTCGGCCTCGCCTTCCAGGCCGTCGACGACCTGCTCGGCATCTGGGGCGACCCGGACTCCACCGGCAAGCAGACCTGGAGCGACCTGCGGCAGCGCAAGAAGTCCCTGCCCGTGGTCGCGGCCCTCGCGGCCGGCGGCCCGGCCTCGGCCGAGCTCGCCGAGCTGCTCGCCGCGGACGCCAAGAGCAGCGACTTCGCGAACTTCTCGGAGGAGGAGTTCGCGCACCGTGCCGCACTCATCGAGCAGGCGGGCGGCCGGGCATGGACCGCCGAGGAGGCGCGCCGCCAGCACACGGTGGCCGTCAAGGCCCTGAGCGAGGTGGACATGCCGGAGCGGGTCCGCGAACAGCTCGTGGCGCTGGCCGACTTCGTCGTCGTACGCAAGAGGTGAACGCCACGCTCAAGCGGATATGAACCGCCAGTCGCCGGCCGGCCCGGCCCGACAGATCTCTGTCGGGCCGCGCCGGCCGACGGCAGACCCCAGCACAGCAGACGACACTGCACGAAGGGGAAGCCATGACAGCGACGACGGACGGTTCGGCCGGCCTCCCGGGCGGCGAACCGGACAGCGGAACCGGAGCGGAACTGCTCCGCCGGATCCCGGCCGGCCATGACGCGCCGCCACCGGAGTCCGCCAGCGGGGCCACCACGGCAGAGCCGGGCCCGGGCAGCACTCCCACGGGCCCGGCCGGCCCGACGCAGCCCGCCGGCTTCGCCGCCCCACCGGGGCCCGAGGCCGCCCTGGTCGCCGAGCCCGGACCGGCGCCGACACCAGGGGTGACCGTCGGCTTCGCCGGCGGGCGGTCGGGTGGCGTGGCCGTGGACCTGTTGCCGCGGCCGGACGGGCAGCCCGGGCGGACCGGGCGCGGCTCGGCCGAGGAGGCCGCCGTGCGGGCCACCGAGCACCTGCTCGCCCGGCAGCACCCGGACGGATGGTGGAAGGGCGACCTCCAGACCAACGTCACCATGGACGCCGAAGACCTGCTGCTGAGGCAGTTCCTCGGCATCCGGGACGAGGCCACAACCCGCGCCGCCGCCCGCTTCATCCGCGGCGAGCAGTGCGAGGACGGCACCTGGGCCACCTTCCACGGCGGACCCCCCGAACTCTCCGCCACCATCGAGGCGTACGTCGCCCTGCGCCTCGCTGGGGACGAGCCCGACGCCCCGCACATGGCCCGCGCCTCGGCCTGGATCCGGGCGCACGGCGGCCTTGCCGCAGCCCGGGTCTTCACCCGCATCTGGCTGGCCCTGTTCGGCTGGTGGAGCTGGGACCACCTGCCCCAACTCCCGCCCGAGCTGGTCTTCCTGCCCCCCTGGGTGCCGCTCAACATCTACGACTTCGGCTGCTGGGCCCGGCAGACCATCGTGCCGCTGACCGTGGTCTCCGCGAAGCGGCCGGTCCGGCCGGCCCCCTTCCGGCTGGACGAGCTGCACACCGACGCCCGCAACCCCCACCCGGCCCAGCCGCTCGCCCCGGTGGCCAGTTGGGAGGGCGCCTTCCAGCGCATGGACAAGGCCCTGCACCTGTACCACAAGGTGGCCCCGCGCCGGCTGCGCAGGGCGGCCATGGACTCCGCCGCCCGCTGGATCATCGAGCGGCAGGAGAACGACGGCTGCTGGGGCGGTATCCAGCCGCCCGCCGTGTACTCCGTCATCGCCCTGCACCTGCTCGGCTACGACCTCGGGCATCCGGTGATGAAGGCGGGCCTGGCCTCCCTCGACCGGTTCGCCGTCTGGCGCGAGGACGGTGCCCGCATGATCGAGGCCTGCCAGTCCCCGGTGTGGGACACCTGCCTCGCCGCCATCGCCCTGGCCGACGCGGGCCTGCGGCCCGATCACCCGGCGCTGGTCCGGGCCGCCGACTGGATGCTCGGCGAGGAGATCGCCCGTACCGGGGACTGGGCCGTGCGCCGCCCCCAACTCGCCCCCGGCGGCTGGGCGTTCGAGTTCCACAATGACACCTACCCCGATATCGACGACACCGCCGAGGTCGTCCTCGCCCTGCGCCGGATCGCCTACCCCGACCAGGCCAGGCTGGAGGGGGCCATCGCCCGCGGGGTGTCCTGGAACCTCGGCATGCAGTCGAAGAACGGGGCCTGGGGCGCCTTCGACGCCGACAACACCAGCCCCTTCCCCAACCGGCTGCCGTTCTGCGACTTCGGCGAGGTCATCGACCCGCCCTCCGCCGACGTCACCGCACACGTGGTGGAGATGCTCGCCGCCGAGGGCCGGGCGGGCGATCCCCGGACCTGGCGCGGCATCGCCTGGCTGCTCCGCGAACAGGAGGCCAACGGCTCCTGGTTCGGCCGCTGGGGCACCAACTACGTCTACGGCACCGGCTCGGTGGTGCCGGCCCTGACCGCCGCCGGGATCCCCGGCTCGCACCCGGCGGTCCGGCGGGCGGTGGCCTGGCTGGAATCCGTACAGAACGACGACGGCGGCTGGGGCGAGGACCAGCGGTCCTACCGGGACCCGGCCGGGTGGGCCGGCCGCGGCGCCTCCACCCCCTCGCAGACCGCCTGGGCGCTGCTCGCCCTGCTTGCGGCCGGCGAGCGCGAGGGCAAGGCGGTGGAACGCGGCATCCACCACCTGGTGGACACCCAGCGGGCGGACGGTTCCTGGGACGAGCCGTACTTCACCGGCACCGGATTCCCCTGGGACTTCTCCATCAACTACCACCTGTACCGACTGGTGTTCCCGCTCACCGCCCTCGGCCGGTACCTGTACGGGGACCCGTTCGAGGCCGGTGGCCGGGCCCTTCCGGCCCGGCCCGGAGGCAGCTGATGCCGCCCGCCCGGCCGGGACCGCCGCTGCTCGTCGCCTGCGCCCTCGGCATCGAGCGCCTCGCCCTGGGCCCGGTGGAGCGGGCCGGGGCCCCGCCCGGTCCGGTCACGGTCATCCGTACCGGCATGGGACCGCGCGCCGCCGAGCGCGCGGTGGACCGGGTGCTGGCCCGCCCCGGCATGGCCGGGGCGGCCGTGGTCGCCACCGGATTCTGTGCCGGCCTGGTCCCCGGCATGCACCCCGGGGACCTGGTGGTGGCCGAGGCGACCCGCGACCCCCGCGGGACCGTGCGCTGCGACGACACCGCGCTGCTCGCCGCGGCGCTGGCCCGGGCCCTGCCCGGCCGGACCGTCCACACCGGCCTCCTCACCGGCTCCGACCATGTCGTACGCGGCCACGAGCGCGCGGAGCTGCGGGCCGGCGGGGCCATCGCGGTCGACATGGAGTCGGCCGCCACGCTGTGGGCCGCCGCCCGGAACCGGAATCCGGGCGAGTCCCCGACGGGGGAGCTGCTCCGCCCCGCCGGAGGGCCACCGGTTGCGGCCGTCCGGGTGATCGTGGACGCTCCGGAGCACGAGCTCGTCCGTATCGGCACGGTCCGCGGTGGAATATCGGCCTTCCGTGTTCTCCGTGCCGTGTTGCCCGCATTCTTCGATTGGCACCACTCTTCGCTGCTCCCCAGGAGGTGAGCCAGATGGCCATGCCGCTGCGACAGTCCATCAGGGTCGGGACCTATCTCTTCGAACAGAAGCTCCGCAAGCGCGAGAAGTTCCCGCTCATCGTCGAGCTGGAGCCGCTCTTCGCCTGCAATCTGAAGTGCGAGGGCTGCGGCAAGATCCAGCACCCTGCCGGGGTGCTCAAGCAGCGGATGCCGGTCGCCCAGGCGGTCGGCGCCGTCCTGGAATCCGGCGCACCCATGGTGTCCATCGCCGGCGGTGAACCGCTGATGCACCCGCACATCGACGAGATCGTGCGCCAATTGGTGGCTCGCAGGAAGTACGTCTTCCTCTGCACCAATGCCATGCTGCTGCGCAAGAAGCTCGCGGACTTCACCCCCTCCCCGTACTTCGCGTTCGCCGTCCACATCGACGGGCTGCGGGAGAGGCACGACGAGTCGGTCGCCAAGGAAGGCGTATTCGACGAGGCGGTGGCGGCCATCAAGGAGGCCAAGAAGGCCGGCTTCCGGGTCACCACCAACTCGACCTTCTTCAACACCGACACCCCGCAGACCGTCATCGAGGTACTCAACTACCTCAACGACGAACTGCGCGTCGACGAAATGATGATCTCGCCCGCCTACGCCTATGAAAAGGCCCCCGACCAGGAACACTTCCTCGGCGTCGAACAGACCAGGGAACTCTTCCGCAAGGCGTTCGCAGGTGGCAACCGGCGCCGCTGGCGGCTCAACCACTCCCCGCTCTTCCTGGACTTCCTCGAAGGCCGGGCGGATTTCCCCTGCACTGCCTGGGCCATTCCGAATTACTCGCTGTTCGGCTGGCAGCGGCCCTGCTATCTGATGAGTGACGGGTACGTGCCGACGTACCGGGAGCTCATCGAGGACACCGACTGGGAGAAGTACGGCCGCGGGAAGGACCCGCGCTGCGCCAACTGCATGGCGCACTGCGGATACGAGCCCACCGCGGTCCTCGCCACCATGGGATCGCTGAAGGAGTCCCTGCGCGCCGCCCGCGAGACGGTCTCGGGGAACCGGGAGAAGTCGTGACCGAGTTCGACCTCCGGGCCCTGCTGGCCGAGCGCGGAGCGGAACGGTACGAGCTGCACACCCGCCACCTCAACCACCAGCTGCCCCGGATGCTGCACACCATCGGCTTCGACAAGGTCTACGTCCGGGCCGAGGGCGCGCACTTCTGGGACGCCGAGGGGAACGACTACCTCGACATGCTCGCCGGGTTCGGGGTGATGGGCCTGGGCCGGCACCATCCGGTCGTCCGGAAGGCGCTGCACGACGTCCTGGACGCCCAGCTGGCCGATCTGACCCGGTTCGACTGCCAGCCACTGCCCGGGCTGCTCGCCGAAAAGCTGCTCGCGCACAGCCCGCACCTGGACCGGGTCTTCTTCGGCAACAGCGGCACCGAGGCCGTGGAGACCGCGCTGAAATTCGCCCGGTACGTCACCGGCCGACCCAGAATCCTCTACTGCGCCCACGCCTTCCACGGGCTCACCACGGGCTCCCTCTCGGTCAACGGCGAGAACGGTTTCCGCGAGGGCTTCGCACCCCTGCTGCCGGACACCGCCGTCCCGCTCGGCGACCTGGCGGCGCTGGAGCGGGAACTGCGCAAGGGCGATGTGGCGGCCTTTGTGGTGGAGCCGATCCAGGGCAAGGGGGTGCACGAGACCCCGCCCGGCTTCCTGCGGGCGGCCGGGGAGCTGCTCCACCGGCACGGGGCGCTGCTCATCGCGGACGAGGTGCAGACCGGGCTCGGACGTACCGGAGATTTCTACGCGTACCAGCATGAAGGCGGCGTCGAGCCGGATCTGGTCTGCGTGGCGAAAGCCCTCTCGGGCGGGTACGTGCCGGTCGGGGCCACCCTCGGCAAGGACTGGATCTTCAAGAAGGTCTACTCCTCCATGGACCGGGTGCTGGTCCACTCGGCCAGCTTCGGCTCCAATGCGCAGGCCATGGCGGCGGGGCTCGCGGTCCTGTCGGTGCTGGAGCAGGAGGACCTGGTGGCCCGCGCCCGGGCGATGGGGGACCTGCTGCGCGGGCGGCTGGCCGCCCTGGTGGACGAGTACGAGCTGCTGCACGAGGTGCGGGGGCGCGGGCTGATGATCGGCATCGAGTTCGGCCGGCCGTCCTCGCTGGGCCTGCGCAGCCGGTGGACCATGCTGCAGGCGGCCCGCAAGGGCCTGTTCGCGCAGATGGTGGTGGTGCCGCTGCTGCAGCGGCACCGGATCCTCACGCAGGTCTCCGGGGACCACCTGGAGGTGATCAAGCTGATCCCGCCGCTGGTCGTGGACGAGCAGGACGTGGACCGGTTCGTGACCGCCTTCCGGGCGGTCATGGACGAGGCGCACGGCGGCGGCGGCCTGATGTGGGACTTCGGCCGGACCCTGGTGAAGCAGGCCGTCGCCAACCGCTGACGGCCTGCTTCGGGCACGGCTGGTTTCGGCTAGTCGAGGAGTCGTTCGCGCAGGCGGTCGAGGGTCTCGGGGCTGAGCCCGAGGCCCTCGGCCAGGTACGCCGGGACGCTGCCCCAGGTCTCCCCGATGGTGTCGAAGGCCGCCTCCAGGTACTCGGCGCGGGCGTCGAACAGCGGGGCGAGCAGGGCCATCACCTCGGGGGAGCGGGCTTCCGCGGAGTCGCTGCTGCGGCGGACCCGGTAGCGGCGGTGCGGCGCGTTGGACTCCAGGTAGTCCGCCAGGATCGCCTCCCGCTCCACACCGAGCGCGAGCAGGGTGACGGCGATGGAGAGCCCGGCGCGGTCCTTGCCGGCGGCGCAGTGCATCAGGGCCGGCACGCTGTCCTCGGCCAGGGCGTGCACCACCCGGCTGTGCTCGGCGGTGCGGGTCCGGATGATCTCCCGGTAGGACCGGGTCATCCGGGCCGCCGCCCGGCCCTCGCCCAGCAGTCCTCGGAGCTGCTCGAGGTCGCCGTCGCGGACCATCTTCCAGAACTCCTTGCCGTCCGCCGGGTCGGAGAGAGGAATGCCGACATTCCGGACACCCGGCAGGGTGACGTCGGGTCCCTCCAAGGCGTGGTCGGCGGAGTTCCGGAAGTCGAAGATGGTGTGCAGTCCGAGCGAGGCGAGAAACTCTGCGTCGGTTTCGGTGGCATGTGCGAGATGTCCGCTTCGGAACAGAACTCCCGATCTGACCTGTCGCCCATCCGAGGTCGACAAACCGCCCACATCACGGAAGTTGCGCACTCCGGACAGTTCGGGCTCAGTGGACGAATGGTGGGGTATCTGTTGCGTCACGGGAACTCCTCCGCGTCGGTGATGCCTCGTGAGCAGGATCATACGGTGACGTTGAGTGGCGGCTCGGCGTGGCCGAATTGCCTTGCCCGAACGGGTGTTGCCGGTCCGGAATGGACAGAGGGTGACGGGAATTCCGGTGATCCATCACTTTCATGATTCCTACCGCAAATTCATGGCTTGTTCTGTGCGCCCGAATTGGAATACGGTCACGACCGATCCGGGTGGAACGCCGAATCCTGCCGCCTCCCGGAAAACCGCACCCGACCATTCACGTGCGCGGCAGGAGCGGGGGAACCAGGTAAGCCGCTGTTCCGGATCTTTGTGCCGGGACGGCTCGGGGTGAAGCCGTACACCCGATGTACATGTGATGTGCATCGGATGTACTGCCGGACATCTCCAGTCCGAACCCGACAGCTCACCTCGCAGGCGACGGAGAGGAATTCGCCATGCCTGCAAAGGGTAAGCACCGCCGTCCCAAGTCCAGCCCGATAGCCCGCGGTTTCGTCGCGGCCGGCACCGGCGGTGCGGCCCTCGCGCTCCCGCTGCTGGGTGCCACCGGCGCGAACGCCGCCGAACTCCCCGTCACCCAGGCCCCCACCGCGCTGGCGGCCCAGAGCGCCGCCCGGGTCGCCGTCCAGACGCAGATCCAGTCCCTGGCCGTGCCGGCCGCCGCCCCCAAGGCGGTCCAGCTTCCCTCCGTCTACACCGTGGTCTCCGGCGACTGCCTCTCGGACATCGCCCAGGACCGGCAGGTCGGCGGCGGCTGGAAGCAGCTGTACGACAACAACCGCGAGGCGGTCGGTTCCGACCCGTCGATGATCCACCCGGGCCTGAAGCTGAAGGTCGGCGCCCCGGGCCAGGGCCAGGGTGCGGCCCAGGCCGCCGCCGAGGCTCCCGCCGACGCCCAGGCCGCGCAGGAGCAGCCTGCCGAGGCCGCGCCGGCCCCCGAGCAGCCTGCCGAGGTCGCCCCCGCCCCCGAGCAGGCAGCCCCCGCCCCCGAGCAGGCGGCCCCGGCCCAGGAGCAGGCGGCCCCGGCCCCGGCGCCCGAGCAGGAGCCCGCCCCGGCCGGGAACTCTGCCGCTGACACGAAGTCCTCCGGTGCGGCCACCGCCGGCGGCTTCGTCGCCCCGGTCACCGCCCGCGTCTCCACCCCGTACAAGGCCAGCGGGGCCATGTGGTCCAGCGGCATGCACTCCGGCGTGGACTTCGCCGCGACGGCCGGCACCAGCGTGAAGGCGGTCGGCGCCGGCACCGTGGTCTCGGCCGGCTGGGCCGGTTCGTACGGCAACGAGGTCATCATCAAGCACGCCGACGGCCACTACTCGCAGTACGGCCACATGTCGCAGCTCTCGGTCTCGGTCGGCCAGAGCGTCACCGCCGGCCAGCAGGTGGGCCTCGTCGGCTCCACCGGCAACTCCACCGGCCCGCACCTGCACTTCGAGATCCGCACCGGGAAGAACTACGGCTCGGACATCAACCCGCTGAGCTACCTCCGCTCGAAGGGTGTGAGCGTCTGACGGACTGAAGTCCGCCAGTAGGCCGGGGCCGGGAATCCGAGGGGGATTCCCGGCCCCGGCGGTATTCCTCGCGGGCGGGTGGCAAAGATCACGGTCCGTCAACCCCTGGCTACGGTCGCGTAGGTCACAGGTGTCGGGGAAAGATAAGCCGACGTGGCAGGCGACGACGATACGACGAACTCGACATTCCAGACCATTGGCTCATACGCGGCGATCGGTGACAGCTTTACCGAAGGTGTGGGGGACCCGGGACCGGGGGACACCTTCGTCGGCTGGGCCGACCGGCTGGCCGTCCTGCTGGCCGACCGCCGCGAGGAGCACGACTTCCGGTACGCCAACCTCGCCGTGCGGGGGCGGCTGCTCGACCAGATCGTGGCCGAGCAGGTACCGCGGGCCAAGGAGCTCGCACCCGACCTGGTGACCTTCTGCGCCGGCGGGAACGACATCATCCGGCCCGGCAGCGACCCCGACGACGTGGCCGAACGCTTCGAGGCGGCGGTCGCCGACCTCACCCGGGCCGTCGGCCTGGTCATGATCACCACCGGCTTCGACACCCGCGGCGTGCCCGTGCTCCGGCACCTGAGGGGCAAGGTGGCCACGTACACCGCACACGTCCGGGCCATCGCCGACCGGTACGACTGCCCGGTGCTCGACCTCTGGTCGCTGAAGTCCGTACAGGACCGGCGGGCCTGGGACGACGACCGGCTGCACCTCTCACCCGAAGGCCACACCCGGGTCGCCCTGCGGGCCGGCCAGGTACTCGGCCTCGAGGTGCCCGCCGATCCCGACCAGCCCTGGCCGCCGCTGAGGCCGCGCGGCTCCGCGGAGGTCACCCGGGACAACATCCAGTGGGCGCGCGAACACCTGGTCCCGTGGATCGGGCGGCGGCTGCGCGGGGAGTCCTCCGGAGACCATGTGGAGCCCAAGCGCCCGGACCTGCTTCCCCTGTGACTGAGGGGACGGGCGCCGGGAGCGGAATCCTTCGGCCTCGGTGTGCGTTGGGAAGGGCAGACACCTAGTACACCGTCCCTACCACCACCGTCCCAGGAGGCGCCTTGACCGGCTCCCGTCCCTTGCGTCAGCAGCTGCGTGAGCTGCGGTCCGAAGCCTTCGGCGCGGACCCGTCCGGCGAGCGGATGGAGCGGATCCGCCGCTCGCCGAACTTCGCGGACGGCGTCTTCCAGAACCCGGTCGGGGCGCGTACCAGGCCGTCCGGCTCCAAACGCGAGTTCGCGAAGATCTACTTCCACAAGGAGCAGCGCCTCCGCCGCAGCCCGGGCGCGCCCATCCCGGTCCATCCGACCACCCTGGCCGACCTGGCGAAACCGCCGGTCAGCGGCCTGCGGCTGACCTGGATGGGCCACTCCAGCGTGCTCGCGGAGATCGACGGGCGCCGGGTGCTGTTCGACCCGGTCTGGGGAGAGCGGTGCTCTCCCTTCCCCTTCGCCGGCCCCAAGCGGCTGCACCCGGTGCCGGTGCCGCTGGCCGTGCTGGGTCCGGTCGACGCGGTGGTGATCTCGCACGACCACTACGACCACCTCGACCTGCCCACGATCAAGGCCCTGGCCGGCACGGACACCGTCTTCGCGGTGCCGCTGGGCGTCGGCGCGCACCTGGAGCGCTGGGGCGTGTCCGAGGACCGGATCCGCGAGCTGGACTGGAACGAGACCACCAGGATCGCCGGCCTCTCGCTCACCGCCACTCCGGCCCGCCACTTCTGCGGGCGCGGCCTGCGCAACCAGCAGCACACCCTCTGGGCCTCCTGGGCGGTCGCGGGCGAGGAGCACCGGATCTTCCACAGCGGGGACACCGGCTACTTCCCCGGCTTCAAGGAGATCGGCGCCGCGCACGGCCCCTTCGACGCCACGATGATCCAGATCGGCGCCTACAGCGAGTACTGGCCGGACATCCACATGACCCCGGAGGAGGGCATGCGCGCCCACCTCGACCTCCAGGGCGGGACCCCGCACGGAGTGATGCTGCCGATCCACTGGGGCACCTTCAACCTCTCCCCCCACGCCTGGGCGGAGCCGGGGGAGTGGACGGTAGACGCCGCCGAAGAGGCCGGCCAGCCGGTGGCGCTCCCGCGTCCCGGCGAGCCCTTCGAGCCTGCCGGAACGCTGCCCGTGGATCCCTGGTGGCGCCCGGTCTCCCGTCCGATCGCCCACCCGTGGCGTCGCCCGAAGCCGGTGGCTCTCCCGTCGAGCGACGCCCGGGCCGGAGACCTCGACCTTGCCGGCGAGCGGTGACGCCGGAAGCGGAGCTGGAACAAGTTGCCCGGTTATGGGTCAGGCTGGCGCCGGAGGACCGCGAGCGGGCCGTCCATAGACGGGCCTCCTCGCACTGAGCCGCAGGAGCGGTCTCGACGTTTCAGGCCCTTGCCCACCTCGAACGGATCGTCTCGTGTCGTCGTACGCGCGCGGATCGTGCGTACGACGGCGGGCGGGCCGGCACTTGGTGATCATCCCGGTCCCGGTGCGTGAGCCGTTCTGAGCGGGCGCCCAAGGGCTCCGGCTGCCTCTGGGTGGCCGTCTTGTGGGTTGTCCGCAAGGGCTGACCGCTGGCCCTGGCCCGAGACTTGGCCGACGGCGCCGATCCCAGCTGCTGCATCTGCGTCTTCGATCTGTTCTCGATGACCCACCACGTGGAGTGCGTGGCGATCCTTGAGCCCACCGAAAAGGGCCTCTGACCTGCGGTTTCGGTGAGTGTGCGTTATGTGCAATACGTGCGTTACGGGCGATATCTTGACGCAAATCTGACGCACGTGACGCACGCGTGACGCACGCCGGACGGATATTCTGACGGGCAGTCACGCAGGGAGCCGCCTCCGGAAGCGGGCTGTGTTGCCCGCTGGGGGAGGTGGCTTTCGCGTGGCTGGACAGTGCGCCCCTCGCTCCGTCGGCGTCCAGCACGGTCTCTCAGCCCAGTAACGTTCTGTAGTCGAACTGGCTGGCGGGGTGCCGGCGGGGCGCGGTCGGAAACAGTCTCGGACCCGGCGGCCGACCCGCCTGCTACGACCTCCACGCGGTCCGCGAGCCCCGGGCGCTCGATCGCCCTGGTCCGCTGGTGGCCCTTCGCCGACGACCGTCATGGTCAGCGGACGGAGCGGCTCGCGCGGCGACTCTAACCCGCCTCCAGCAGCGCAAGATGCTCAAGCGTCAGATGTTTGGCCGCGCCGGCTTCCAACTCCGTCGGAAACGCGTTCTGCTTGCCTGAAGCCGGCGGCACCGAACATAAGCTACGACAGCGATGCCGATCAGCCCTGGAAGGGATGACCGCGTGACAACGACGCTCAACCTGTGGAAGCACAAGCTCGGGGTACTGCCAGAGTCGTTATGGCAGCGGACCGAACTCCAGGTGCTGATCCTTGCGGACAATGAGTTGAAACACATCTCCCCACAGATCAGACGGCTACGGCATCTGCACACACTGGACCTGGGGCACAACGAGCTTGCCTCGGTACCAGATGGACTCACCGAGCTGCCCCTCACCGAGTATCTCTATCTGCACGACAACCAGCTGAAGGAGCTTCCCCCATCCTTGGGGCGGCTTAGCGGACTCCGCTACCTCAATGTCGGCGAGAACCATCTCACCAGTCTCCCGGAGACCACCGCCGCAATGACCGGGCTGGTGGAGCTTCGTGCCCAGTGCAATCACCTGGCCGCGCTGCCTGGCACCATCGGTCGGCTTCGCAACCTCCGCGAGCTATGGCTACGTGGCAACGCGCTGAGGTGCCTACCGGAATCCGTCGCCGACCTGGCCGAACTGCGTCACCTTGACCTCCGGGAAAACGCACTGGCGGAATTCCCGGAGCCCCTGGCGGGGCTCCCACTGCTCCGCCACCTCGACCTACGGAGCAACCACCTCAGCAGTCTGCCGGACTGGCTGGCCGGACTGCCCTCACTCGAAAAACTAGACCTCCGCTGGAACAATATTGAGCCCGAGACAGGTCTAATCGACCTCCTCAGACAACGGGGTTGCGTCGTCTTGACGTAGGAACCGTCTGCTCCTCGTGCCGGGTGAGGAGAGCGGTGATGCCCGTCTCCATCGCCACCAGGTCCGGGGTGTCACCGGCCATGAGTTGAGGGAAGAACGCCTCCGACATGTAGGTGACGAGTTGTCCCGACACCTCCAGCGGCTCGATCGTGTGGTGGAAGTCGGGCCGGTCCTCGTTGTCGGTGATCGCATCGACGGCTTCCGACTGCCGGGCGACAGCCACCTCGAAGGCCTACGGATAGTCCGCGTTCCCGATCCCCCGAACGGCGGTATGCCACAGCAGCGGAGTCAGCGCCCGCTGGTCGATCGTGGAGGAGGCCACCAGCGGCCCCAGCGCCTGCTCCGGTTAACCCAGCCTGATCGAGGAACGGGCACAGTCAGGGGATGAAGGTCGTACAGACGCTGCTCGGCCACTTCTCCCTCACCATCACCTCGGACACGTACACCAGCGTCCTGCCCGAGGTCGCGCGGATGGCTGCCGGGGCCGCGGTGAGGCTGGTCCCGCGGCAGGCCGTTCGTACCGCCGGGCTCACCTCGGGCTCACATCAGACCACCGGACGCCCCAGGCACGGCAAAGCGCCCCACCCGAAGACGGCGGTGACTCGAACCGACAACCAACGGATTAAAAGTCCCGGCAAGATCGTGCCGGAGCATTCCGCTCCGTCCACCGAGGTCCGGCAATGCCTGGTCAGAGCGCTGCACTGTGCCGTCTCATCCGCTCCAGACCGGCCCGTTCCAGCACGTCCGCTCACGCATCCGGCGTCGCTGACCTGGGCTCTCGTGCCCCTTGTCGTGACAGGGGGCGAGATGAGGGGGTGTCCCTGACGGGCGTTTTCCTCATCAGGGGGCGCACAAGAGTTTGTGACGGTACGTCGACCGCCGTGTCGAGTCGGTGGGTGTGCGCTTCACGCGCCCTTCAGCGCAAGCATCGTCGTGCGGCTTCTGTGAAGCCGTCGTGAAGTGCCAGGGCGAGTGCCCGCAGGCGTCCGTCTCAGCCACCCAGCGCAGCAGCGCTGACCACGCCGGTTCGGCAAGCGGCTGATCCCGAAGGGCCCGGCGATTGACCCCCATCCGCGCCGCGGGAGCAGGAGCCTGGTGTGCTGATCGACGAGTTGATCGGCCTGGGCGGGCCTACGTCGGGCGCTCGCCGGGGGCCCGACGGCGGAGGCGGCATTGGCCGGAGAAGACGGTGGCGAGGTGGTCGCCGAGGGCGGCGAGGGCTGCGGCGGGCGGCATCCCGGCGGGGTCGGCGTAGAGGTGGGCGGTGAGGCCCTCGGCGTACGCCGCGATACGTGCCGCCTCTCGCGCCGAGTCGGTCTCCGGGGCGACCTCGCCGCACTCCTTGGCATTGGTGAGCGCCTGTACGAGAAGGGCGCGCGTGCGGTTCAGGGCGGCGACCTTGACCTCGCTGAGCCGGGGCTCGTCGGCCGCGCGGCCGGTGAAGGCGAGCGCGACCCGCCATTCCTGCCGGCGCTCGTCGTCCAGCGGCATGCTCTCCGACAGCGCGTCGAGGACGATGTGCTCGATGCGTGTACCGATGGATTCGGAGCGCGCGATCAGGGCGGTCACCCGGTGCTCGATCCGCTCCAGGACGTGGCCGTAGGTGAACAGCAGCATCTCGTCCTTGTTGCGGAAGTAGTGCTGGACGAGCCCGACCGAAATCCCCGCCTCGGCGGCGGTCCTGGCGACGGTCACACCTGTCAGGCCCTCGGCGGCGATGAGCCGCCGCACCGCGGCGGCGACTTGGAGGCGGCGTTCGTCATGGTCGGCAACACGAGGCATGGCTTAACCATATAGCCGTACGGTAACGTCATAACCGTACGGTCGTATGGTTATGGAGGTGGGGCGTGCGACGTTTGAGCGCAGTGGGTCTGGTGACCCTCTTATTCCTGGGAGTTGTGGGAGTTGTACGACCTGCCACTGCGGCCGACCGGGCACAGGGCGACTTCACCCGGGTCGATGCGTACATACAGGAGCAGAGGGAGCGCACTCGCGCGCCCGGTCTGGCGTACGCCGTCATCAGCGCCGACCAGGTGGTGCATCAGCGCACGTGGGGACGGGACGGGAACGGGACGCCTGTCACGCCCCGGACCCCGTTCCTCATCGGCTCGGTGTCCAAGCCGGTCACCGCCATGGCTGTCATGCGGCTGGCCGAGGAAGGCAGGATCGCCCTGGACGGGCCGGTGCGTGAGCACCTGCCCTGGTTCACGCCCTCGGGTGACGGCGGCGAACGCATCACCGTGCGCCAACTGCTCACCCACACCAGCGGGATCTCCGAGCGCGATGGCTATCTCCGATCCGACCGCTACGACAATGAGCCCGGCGGCATCCTGCGGCTGGCGCGCAGTCTGGCCGATGTCCGGCTGAACGCCCTCCCGGGCGAGCGGCACGAGTACAGCGACGCCAACTACATGCTGCTCGCCGCCGTGGTCGAGCAGGTCACCGGGCGCCCCTTCGGCGACCACCTGCGCGATTCCGTCCTCCAACCGCTGGGCATGACCGGGGCGATCACCGACGCCCGGACCGCCGAGAACGCGGGCCTGGCCCCCGGCCACCGGTACTCCTTCGGCCGCCCGCAGGCTTACGCCCCGCCCTTCGACACGTCCGGCGTGCCGTACGGATACCTCGGCATGAGCATCGAGGACCTGAGCCGCTTCGCCATCGCCCAACTCGGCAGCCCGCAGACCGTGGTGTCCCAGGACGGGATACGCCAGATGCACACGGGGACCGCACCCGTGCGCGACGCCCACCGGTACGGGCTCGGCTGGCGCGACGACGCCTTCGACGACCTGGGCGTGCGCACCGTCTGGCACGCCGGCGCGACCCCCGGCTACCACAGCATCCTGATCCTCGCGCCTGAGAAGAAGCTCGCGGTGGTCGTGGAGCAGAACATCTACGGCACCCAGAACGACGAGCTGCTCAACGCCACAGCCTTCGGAGCACTGCGCATCCTGCTCGGCGCCGAGCCGCAACCAGCTGATGAGGACCCGCTGCTCGGCCGCATGCTGACCGCTCTGGCCGCCGTCACCACCGTGCTGGGGGCAGGGGTCGCATGGTCCTTGTTCCGCCTGGTCCGGCCGCCAGGCGTGCCAAGGAAGGTGAGCAGGCGCCGAGCTCTTGCGGGAGGCGTAACGGCGGTGGCGGCATGTCTGCTGCTGGCCGCTGCGGCCTATGCCGTGCTTCCAGGCCAGGTGGCCACAGACCTGCGCCAGATCCTGCTCTTCGCGCCCGACGCCGGGCGGCTGATCATCGCGGTATCCGCACTCGCACTCGCCCTCGCGGTGCTTCGTGCCGCAGTCACAGTCCGCTCGGTGAGGCAGAGCACGAGGTAGGCGCTCAGGGAGCAGCTGCCTCTTGTGTCCCTGCTGGCCGTACGCGATGAGCTGGGCTTTCCATCGGGCGGGGAAGGATATCGGCGCCTGGTTGATCACCATGTCTGTGCTGGTCGGGCTGCTGGTTTTCGGGATCTCGTTTGGTATCTACGTTCACTCCAGCCCTCTGTTGAAGCGGGGCGTGCGAACTTCTGCCGTCTGTGTGAACGTGGCCAGGTCGCGCCGGGTTCGAAGCTGCTGCTGGAGTACACGCCCCCGAGCGGTCCCGCGAGGCAGTACACCGTGGGCCCCTTCGTGTTACCGCCCGTGCGGGTCGGGGGCCGTCTCGATGTGATCTACGATCCGAAGCGCCTGCAGGAGGTGAGCCTCCCGGAGCATCTTCCCAAGAGCACGCGCGGGGTGGTCATCACCATGGCCGTATCCGGCGCAGTGCTCGCGGTGTGCGCGGTGCGGATCGTGATTGCCGTACGGGGCTGAGCGCGAGGGCGAGACAGGCCGATGGCCGACACCCCATCGGGTGTCGGCCATCGCGCTGCTCGGTCCGGGTCAGGAATCGGGATCGTGGGCGGCGCCGACGAGTTCCTCCAGGAGGTCTTCCATTGTGACGAAGCCGACCACCGCGCCGGTGGCCGCTGCGACGGCAGCCAGGTGAGTGCCCGCGTCGCGCATCGCGGTCATGGTGTCGTCGAGCGGGGTGTCGAGGGCGACCGTGGTGACGGGGCGCATGGCGCTGCGGGGGAAGGGGGCGGAGCGGTCGCCTGCGGCCAGGGCGTCCTTGATGTGCAGGTAGCCCAGGATCTCCCGGCCCGCGGGTCCGATGACGGGGAGGCGGGAGTAGCCGTGGTCGGCGGCGGTGCGTTCCAGGCGTCGGGGGGTGATGTCGCAGGGGACGGTCACCACCTTGTCGAGCGGGACCATCACCTCGCCGACGGGGCGGGTGCCGAGTTCGAGGGCGTCCTGGAGGCGTTCGCTGTCTCCAGGGGCGAGGAGGCCCGCGGCGCTGGAGTCCTTGACGAGGCGGGCGAGTTCGTCGTCGGTGAAGACGGAGCCGACCTCGTCCTTCGGTTCGACCTTCAGCAGCCGCAGCAGGGCGTTGGCGAAGGCGTTGATGCCGAAAACGAACGGGCGCAGGGTCCGGGTGAGGGCGACCAGCGGCGGGCCGAGGAGCAGGGCGGTCGGCGCCGGGGCGGCGAGCGCGATGTTCTTGGGGATCATCTCGCCGACGAGCATGTGCAGGTACGTCGCCAGGGTGAGCGCGATGACGAAGGCGATCGGGTGGATCAGCGCCTCGGGCACCCCGATGGCGTGGAACGGCGGTTCCAGCAGGTGGGCGATGGCCGGCTCGGCGACCGCGCCGAGCACCAGGGAGGAGACGGTGATGCCGAGCTGGGCGGTGGCCATCATCGCGGAGAGGTGTTCGATGCCCCAGAGGGTGGTCTTCGCCCGGAGGTTGCCCTTCGCCGCGGCCGGTTCGATCTGGCTGCGGCGTACGGAGATCAGCGCGAACTCGGCGCCGACGAAGAAGGCGTTGGTGATCAGGGTGAAGGCGCCGATCAGCAGCTGGATCGCGGTCATCGGGCCTGCTCCTCATCGGCGGCGGAGATCGCGGGCGCCGTGATCGACACACGGTCGGCGCGGTGGTGGTCTATGTCGAGTACGGACAGCTCCCAGCCGTCCACCTCCACGGTGTCGCCCTCGACGGGGATGCGCTCCAGGCTTGTGGCGATCAGCCCGGCAAGGGTTTCGTACGGGCCTTCGGGCGCGGCCAGGCCGATCTCCTCCAGCTCGTCGAGGCGGACGCTGCCGTCGGCCTCCCAGACCTTGCGGCCGTCCTCGTCGGGGCCTTCGATGAGGTCGGGTGCCTCGATCGGGTCGTGCTCGTCGCGCACCTCGCCGACGACCTCCTCGACGATGTCCTCGATGGTGGCGACACCGGCGGTGCCGCCGTACTCGTCGATGATCACGGCCATGGTGCGGGCCTTGCGCAGCCGCCCGAGGAGGGTGTCGACGGGCAGGGAGTGGGGCTCCAGCAGCGCCGAGGTCATCAGGTCGGCGACCGAGGTCACCGAACGCTTGTCCTCATCGAGATCGAGGACGTCACGGATGTGGATGGTGCCGACGACGTCGTCGAGCGTGTCGCGGTAGACGGGGAAGCGGGAGATGCCGGTGGCCAGGGTCAGGTTCGCGGCGTCGGCCGCGGTCGCGTGGAGTTCCAGGGCCTGGACGTCGATGCGTGGGGTCATGACGTTCTCGGCGGTCAGTTCGGCCAGGCGCAGCGACTTCACGAACAGCTCGGCGGAGTCCGCCTCGATCGCGCCGGCGCGGGCGGAGTGCCGGGCGAGTGCCACCAGCTCTTCGGGCGTACGGGCGGAGGCCAGCTCCTCGGCCGGCTCCAGGCCGAAGCGCCGTACGAGGTGGTTGGCGGTGTTGTTCAGGTGCCGGATCAGCGGGGCGAACGCGGCCGTGAAGCCGCGCTGCGGGCCGGCGACGATCTTGGCCACGGCCAGCGGCCGGGAGATCGCCCAGTTCTTGGGTACCAGTTCGCCGACCACCATCAGGACGACGGTGGAGATCGCGACGCCCAGCAGCGTCGCTGTGGTCGACACGGCCCCGGCGGGCAGGCCGATGGCCTCAAGCGGGCCGCGTAGCAGCGCCGAGACGGACGGCTCGGCCAGCATGCCGATGACCAGAGAGGTCACGGTGATGCCCAGTTGGGCACCGGACAGCTGGAAGGTGAGGCGCTTGGCGGCCTTCAGGGCGCCTTCGGCGCCGCGTTCACCGGCGGCGGCGGCCCGTTCGAGTTCGCTGCGCTCGACGGTGGTGAGCGAGAACTCGGCTGCGACGAACACCGCGCACGCCAGCGTCAGGGCAAGCGCAAGAAGGAGCAGCAGGACTTCGGTCACCGTGCCACCCCCGCTCCCGGCGCGATCATCTGCGGGCAGGGCGTGGCACGGCTCGTACTGGGAGGTTCACCCATTGCGGGTCTGCTGCTCCTTCTGCACTCGGCGGCACCGTCTCCGGTCCGCGGATGGGTTCTGGGGATTGTCCCCGACTTCATCGTAAAGGGCTCGTAAAGTCCCCGGCGACGCGGGAGGGATTCGTCGGCCTATCGCTCCGGAGTCGGGGGGTGCATTTTCCGGACTTTCTCCTCCAGGGCCCCTTGGTTGTTGCCCCTGTGCAACGTTCCGCCCTTATGCTTGTTTCTACAGTCATGTAGAAACGTGGCGGCGACCGCACTGGAGGACTGCCGTGGCTTCGATCGACCTCGCCGATCTGAAGTACGTCCGCTGGGCCCAGGCGCCGGCCGCGCTGGACACCTCCGCCAAGTAACGCTGATTCGTGGGTCGGTGCCTCCCCGCAGCGGGAGTGCGCCGGCTCACGGCCCGAACGCACAGATGAAGGAGTGGACGCCATCATGGTGTTCAAGAAGTTGCTCGGCTCGCTCGGTGTGGGCGGTCCGACCGTGGACACGGTCCTGGATCCGGTCTCCGCCGTGCCCGGCGGCACCCTCAGCGGCGAGGTCCGCCTCCATGGCGGCAAGGCCGACTTCGCCATCGAGCACATCACCCTGGAGCTCGTCGCCCGGGTAGAGGCCGAGCACGACGACGGCGAGTCGCACGGCGTGGTCGTCTTCGACCGGTTCACCGTCGGCGGCGGCTTCCGCCTCGCCGAGGACGAGCGACACGCCGTCCCCTTCGCCGTGACGCTGCCGTGGGAGACGCCGGTCACCGAGCTGTACGGACAGGCCCTCGGCATCGTCCTCGGCGTACGGACGGAGCTGTCGGTCGCGGGCGCCAAGGACAGCGGCGACCTCGACCCGCTCACCGTACGGCCGCTGCCCGCCCAGGAGGCGGTCCTGGAGGCCCTCGGCCAGCTCGGCTTCGGCTTCAAGTCGGCCGACCTGGAGCTGGGGCACATCCGCGGCACCGGCCAGCAGCTGCCCTTCTACCAGGAGCTGGAACTCACCCCGCCCGCGCGATACGCGCACCAGGTCAACGAGATCGAGGTGACCTTCCTCGCCGACGCTGCGGGCCTGGAGGTCGTACTCGAAGCCGACAAGCGCGGCGGCCTCTTCTCCGAGGGCCACGACGCCCTCTCCCGCCACAGGATCGACCACTCCGAGGTCCCGCACCGGGACTGGAACTCCGAGGTCGACGCCTGGATCCGGCAGCTGATCGACCACCGCGCGGGGCACGGCTCGCATGAGACCCCGTACGGGCAGGGCGGCGGTCACGGGCACGGAGACGGCCACCACGGCCACCGCTCCGGCCCGGGCATGGGAACCGTCGTCGCCGCCGGTGCGGCCGGCCTCGCGGTCGGTGTCGTCGGAGGGATGGTCGCCGCCGAAGTGGTGGACGAGGTCGGCGACTTCTTCGAGGAAGACGAGGAAGGTGCCGAGGAGGGTGACGACGAGAGCTGAGGCTCTCTCACTTCCACCTGGCAGCTTCTGCGGAAATATAGCAATTCCGGCGTTCGGCCAGGCTCGTCCGGACCGGATCCGCCAACTCGACACAGATGGAGTTCTCGTGGCCCTGTGGGACCGCCTCAAGGAATCCGCATCGACGATGCAGACCCAGCTCATGGCGAAGAAGAACGAACTGACCAGCGGCGCCTTCCGTGACGCGTCGATGGCCATGTGCGCCCTGGTCGCCGCCGCCGACGGCACGGTCGACGCCTCCGAGCGGCAGCGCGTGACCCAGCTGATCACGACCAACGAGGTGCTGCAGAACTTCGACGCCACCGACCTCCAGCGGCGCTTCGAGGCCAACCTCGACAAGCTGGCCGCCGACTTCGCCCTCGGCAAGGTCAGCGTGATGCAGGAGATCGCCAAGGCGAAGAAGAAGCCCGCCGAGGCCCGCGCCGTCGTCCAGATCGGCATCGTCATCGGCGGCGCCGACGGCGACTTCGACAAGTCCGAGCAGGCCATCGTCCGCGAGGCCTGCTACGCCCTCGACCTCCCGCCCCACGAGTTCGACCTCTGAGCCGAACGGGACCAGGCCGGGGCCGCTCGATCAGCGACCCCGGCCTTCGGCCTCCCGGGCACCGGTCACAGCGGAGTCGCGGCGTGCAGGATAAAGAACAAGGTGACCGCCGAGTTCGCCGAGGACAGTGCCGAGATGGTGGTCCCGGCAGCGGCTCCCCAGGCGGCGAGACCCGCGGCGGTGAAGGCAGGCGGCCACAGGCGTGCTGCCGGGGCCGGCCCCAGCAGCGCGGCCACCCGTCGAGGTACAGGGCCCACGGTGGCCGCGAAGCCCGCGAGCGTCGCGATCGGGGCGCCGCGGGAGACCAGCGCGGCCTTGCCCACCGCCCGCGCGACGGTGCGCCGGCTGCCGACGCGGGCAGCCGCCTCCTCGTCCGCCCACCGCTCGGCGGTGTACGTCACGGCGGTCCGCAGTGACCGCAGGAACGGGTTCGCCCGCGCGGCCAGCTGTACGGCCAGCAGGAACCGGTGGTGCTGACCTGCGAGGTGGGCGCGTTCATGGGCGAACAGGGCCCGGCGCTCGGGTGCGCTGAGCGCCCCCAGCATTCCGGTCGTGGCCACGATCCTGCCGGTCCCCCGCCTGCCCGGCAGGGCGTACGCGTACGGGGCTTCGTCGGGCAGGACGACCACGGGCGTGGCGGGCAGCCCTGCCAGCGCCTGCTCGGCGCGCAGACACACCCGGTGGTGTTGCCAGGCTGCCCGCGCGCACGAGGCGATCACTGCGATCAGCGCGGGGATGGCGACCTTGCCGGCGATCTCGTCGTACGGCACCGCCGCGCGCACCTCGGGATCCGACCAGCCGTCCGGCAGCGGGTTGCCCGGCAGCTGCGCGGTACCGACCACGACCAGCAGCGCGAGACACAGCGTGCTGCACACGGCAAGCACGGCGGCGACCGCGGTCAGCAGCCAGGTGGCGGCGCGCGGGTGGAGGTGGTGCTCGGCGAGGCGGGCGATGGGCCAGGCGGTCAAGGGCAGGACGAGCGGCAGGAAGACGAAGACCCCCATTGCGTCAGCGTTCCCCTTCTCCTTCTTCCGTCGTCTGCCCCAGCAGGTCCCGCAGCACCCTCTCGTCGCCGGGCGACAGGGCGGTGACGAAGCTGGCCAGCACGGCCTCCCGGTCCGACTCGGCGTCCAGCACCTTGCGCATGCGCAGCGCGGCGAGACCGGCCTCGTCCGCGACCGGAGTCCACTCGAAGGACCGGCCCGCCCGCTTGCGGCTGACGGCGCCCTTGGCGTGCAGACGGGTCAGGATGGTCATCACCGTGGTGTACGCGAGCCCGCTTCCCAGGTGCTCCTGGACCCAGCCCGCGTTGGCCGGCCCCGGAGCCCGGTGCAGCGCGGCCAGCACCTGGGCCTCCAACTCGCCCTGTCCCCGGCGCCGGGAGGGCTCGTCGGCGCTGCTGTCGATCTGGTCCGTCATGCCGTCAACCTCCCGTGGCCCGGCCCCGTCTACCTCCACGGGGCGGTTCATCGTACTGATGGGGGTCCGCGGCAGAGCACGGCCGCGCCCTCGCGACCCGCCCCAACTTCTACATTAATGTAGTTTTCGGTTTCTGCTACTCGGCTACCCGGCTTCGGCCACGAGAGGGATGCGACATGGGTGTGAGCCTGTCCAAGGGCGGCAATGTCTCGCTGAGCAAGGAGGCGCCGGGCCTGACCGCTGTACTGGTCGGCCTGGGCTGGGACGTCCGCACGACCACCGGAACCGACTACGACCTCGACGCCAGCGCCCTGCTGGTCGGAGAGTCCGGCAAGGTGCCCTCCAGTGGGCACTTCGTCTTCTACAACAACCTCAAGAGCCCCGACGGCTCCGTCGAGCACACCGGTGACAACCTCACCGGTGAGGGCGAGGGCGACGACGAGGTCGTCAAGGTCGACCTGGCCGCCGTCCCCGCGGACATCCAGAAGATCGTGTTCCCCGTCTCCATCCACGACGCGGACGCCCGCGGCCACAGCTTTGGCCAGGTCCGCAACGCCTTCATCCGCGTCGTCAACCAGGCCGGCGGCGCCGAACTCGCCCGCTACGACCTCTCCGAGGACGCCGCCACCGAGACCGCGATGATCTTCGGCGAGCTCTACCGCAGCGGCGCCGAGTGGAAATTCCGCGCAGTCGGCCAGGGCTACGCCTCCGGCCTGTCCGGGATCGTCGCCGACTTCGGCGTCTGATCGGTCGGGTGAGACCGGGCGGGCCGGAAGTCCGCTCCGGCCCGCCGCGGGCCTTGCCATCCGTGTCGGTGCCTGCCTGGCCCCGCCGTGAGCGGGACCGGACCTCGTCTCGTCACCTTGTTCCTATGCGGTGCGCCGGTACGTCTGCCGGAGTGTGGCTGGGGAGCGAGTGATGGGTGCGGCGCCGGAGTCTGCGGGCACGTACGAGTTGAAGCGGCACCTGGGTGTGTTCGACGCTGTGGACATCGGCCTGGGGTCGATGATCGAGGCGGGGATCTTCGCCGCCCTGGCTCCGGCGGCCGGTGACGGGTTGTAGCCGGACATCCATATGACCCCGGAGGAGGGCATGCGCGCCCACCTCGACCTCCAGGGCGGGACCCCGCACGGAGTGATGCTGCCGATCCACTGGGGCACCTTCAACCTCTCCCCCCACGCCTGGGCGGAGCCGGGGGAGTGGACGGTCGACGCCGCCGAGGAGGCCGGCCAGCCGGTCGCCCTTCCGCGTCCCGGTGAGCCGTTCGAGCCTGCCGGCCCCCTTCCGACTGTTCCGTGGTGGCGTCCGATCTCGCGCCCCATCGCCCACCCGTGGCGTCGCCCGAAGGCGGTGGAACCGGTGCCGATCGAGCCGCGGGCCGGCGATCTGGACCTTGCGGGCGAGCGGTGACGCCGAATGCGGAGCTGAGGCAGACCGCTCACTGATGGGGCCGGCTGACTCCCGAGGAGCGCGAGCGGGTCGTCCTCGACGGGCCCGCTCGCGCTGAGCCGCAGAAGCGGCAGCTTTCCAGCAGGTCCTCCGCCTGGGCGAGGTCACGGTCGAGGAGACTCGCCGATTCGGACAGGGACATGAACGGGCTGGTGGATGAACTCAGCAGCCGGAAGGCGCACGCCTGTTCAGCGTCCAGACAGGCGTAACCGCGTTCGAGGACTGTCTTCACTGCCAGGTCGCCTGCCTGTAGTTCGGCCAGTCGGCGTGTCTCGTCGGCCAGCCGTGACGCCATAACCCCGATCGTCCAGGTGCGGCGGGCGACGAGCCGGCAGGCGGCGATGCGGATGGCCAGCGGCAGGAAGCTGCACGCGGCAACCACGTACCGGGCGTCTTCGAGTTCGGCGCATACCCGCCCCTCGCCGACGATCCGTGTGACGAATCCGAGCGCTTCGTCCGGGGACATGACGTCGAGAGTTCCACTGCGTGGTCCAGCAGCAGCACACGCTGGCCTTCCAGCACAGAGCGGAACAACGCCGAGCGGGCGGCGAGGCTGTCGGGGATCTCACGCTCAGCCACTCCCAGGGTCCGCAGCACTGAGCCGAGCGCGGCAGCCGGCTCCCCTGCTCGCAGGTCGACATACAGCTGGCCGTCCGGGAAATCCTGACGGACCACGTGTCCGACCTGCACCGCCAGAGTTGTCTTTCCCACCCCGCCCGTGCCGGAGATGGCGGCCACCTTCACACCTGCGCGTTCTGCGGTGAGTGCCTGGACCAGCTCTGCCTGGACGGACGCACGTCCCGTGAAGTCCGGCACTGTCGCCGACAGTTGGAAAGGCTGCCGGAGGAGAGTGCAGTTGCCCTGCCATCAGGATGCGGCGCTGGAGGTCGACGAGCTCGGGGCCCGGGTCTACCCCCAGCTCGTCGGCGAGGAGTCGGCGTGTGTCCGCGTACACCGCGAGGGCCTCGGCCTGCCGACCACTGCGGTACAGCGCCAGCATCAGCAGCTCGCGCAGCGGGTGCGCCGCGGTCAGCGCGGTGAGTTCGGAAACCGCCTGGGCGTGCCGGCCGTCCGCGAGGTCCATGTCCAGGCACGCTTCGAGTGTCTCCAGTCGCCATTTCCCAAGGCGGGCTCTCTGCGTTTCCGCATACGGCCCCGGGACCCCGGCGAGCGGCTCACCCTCCCATAGCCCGAGCGCTGCTCGAAGCATGGTCCGCCCCTGATCCAGGTCGCCCCTCGGCGCGTGCCCTTTCCGCTTGCATGCACAGAGCCGTGGCGTTGGTGGTGTCCAGGGCCCGGACGGACAGACGGATGGCGTAGCCGCCCGACTCGCTGATCAGCACCTGATGGCCCAGCTGCTTGCGAAGTCTGGAGGCTTAGGTACGCAAGGCGGCCAGCGCCTGCGAGGGCGGCTCCTCGCCCCAGATCGCGTCGATCAGTTCGCCTGCTGTGGCGGTCCGTCCCTCGCGGAGCAAGAGGGCTGCCAGCAAAGCCCGTTGCTGAGGGGGGCATGAATGCCCGGCCCCCGTGAAGCCGCAGCTGCCGGACTCGGACCGAGTCCGGTCGGGGCCCTGGAGGCGCTGCGGCCCCTACCGGAATCGTCGGAGGTCGGACTCAGTTCCCTTCGGGTTTACGAGCCACGATAATGCCGTACCCGAAGTACTGACGCGCGAGAGCGACATACTTGGGAATTCCCTTCCTCATCCGTTCGACGAGTTCAGGATCTATGCCTTCTGCTTCCGGCCTGGAGAGCGGAGCCAGGAACTCGTCGTAACTCCGTCGCACCTTGTCCGACAGATCGACCACCTCCAGCACCGAGAATCCCGCACCTTCGATGGCCGTGCACAGTCCCTCGGCGGTTTCCGGAATGTCGATCGGCAGGGCAGGGTCCGAGGCCTCCTTCTCGACAGAGGCCGGAATGTGTTCGATGCGCGTGATGTCCGCCACTACGAAAAGCCCCCCGGGGCGAAGGACCCGGTAGACCTCTCGCAGCGGTTCGATTTTGTCGGGGAAGTGGATTACCGATTCGATGGCCAGCGCGGCGTCGAATACGCTGCCGGCGAACGGAAGGCAAGACGCGTCTGCGAACATGAAATCCGCGTCGAGCTCAGCAGCGGTGGAGATCTTCGCAGCGGACCGTGTCGCGAGCTCCACCTCACGCCGACTCACCGTCACTCCGGTCACTTTACAATCCGCGCCCGTCGCCAGTCGGATCGCCGGGCGTCCGTTGCCGCATCCCACATCGAGAAGTCTCCACCCCGGTCGGAGGTTCAGTTTCTCGCCGACCATATCGGTGAGCCGGTCCTGCGCCATGGTGAAGGAGTCCGAATCTGCCTCCCACATCCCGTGATGGATGCTCTGGCCGAACAGCCGGACTCCTTCGGCCGCAAGTTGATCATAATAGGCACCGACGTCACCTGCGGTGTAGTTCTTGTCACCCTTGTCGCCCATGTGCTTTTCCTTTTCTTTTATTCTTTGGTCAGGAACTTGAGCAGAACGTCAGCCAGCTCGTCGGGTCGCTCGTAGACGACGACGTGGCCCGAGTCGATCTCCGCGTATTCGCTCCCGGGAATCGCGGCGTGGAGCTCACGGCTGTGCTCGACGGGCACCATCTGGTCCTGGGTGAGTCCCACGACGAGAGTCGGACTCTTGACGAGGGGCGCCCGACTGCTGAGATCCGCACACATGTCAAGAGCTATTTGACGATCCGTGTCCGGTGCGAGCGACGATCCGGCGACCATTTCCTCCAGATGCTGCGTACTGAAAGAACCAAGACATCCGGGACTCAGGCCGGTCAGGAAGAGGAATCTGCTGAACAGTTCACGGTCACTTCGCAGCAGTCGCTGCCAAAAATCGAAACTGAAGATCTGGCGAGAGTCGTCGGCGCTGAGCCAGCCCCCGATGAGGACTGTCCGCCGAACCAGGTCAGGGTAATCTGCGGCGGCGACGGCGGCGATCTCCGCTCCCAGGGACAAGCCGACGACATCGACGGGACCGTCGGCCGTCGAGCGAATCACAGCAGCCACCTGCGCGGCCAGGAATTCAAGGGTCAGTGGCTCGTTCTTGTCGACTTCCTGCCCCGTTCCGGAATAATCCACCATCATGATGGTCCGATCGTCCGCGAATTGTCGGGCGAGGTGCCCCCAACAAGCCTCTGCGGTTCCGCCCGTTCCGTGGAGGAAAAGCAGCCCCGGACCGGACCCGGTGATGCTGTAGCGCACAGGGGGCGCTGCCGTCAGAAATTCGGACATGAAAACCTTCCTAGGTGCAGGAGGTGTCACGGGTGGGGATGGGAAGCGCAGCGACCGAACGCTTCCGCGATGTCGCGGATGGTGGTGTGGGTTTCCTGGGCGGGCATCGATAGGTCGCACTCCAGCCGCCCGGCGAGATCGGCCACCAGCTCGATCGTGGCCAGGGAGTCGAGCCCCAGGTCCGCGAGCTCCGCGTCCGGGTCGGGCAGGCTTCCCGGTCGCAGGGCCAGGACCTCGGCCACGGCGTCCTGTACGAACCGTGTGAGGGACGGCGCCGCGGCGTCCTCCGGGCCGGGGGACTTGGCGGCGGACATCGGGAAGGTGGCTTCCTGTGCGGCGGTTCCGGGTTCTGCCCAGTAGCGCCGACGCTCGAACGGGTAGGTCGGCAGCTGCACCCGCCTGTGGTTCCCGTCCGCGAAGACGGCACGCCAATCGACGTGCCGGCCACGGCTCCAGAGGTCTCCCAGTTTCGTCAGGAGTGCGGACCGCAGGCCGGCGGCATCGGTTCCGGTCTCGTACCCCGTCGGACAGACGGCGAGCGACAAGACCGGTATCTCCCGCGCCCGGAGCGGTGTCGGGGTCTCGCCGGTGGTCATGGCGTCGAGCGCACGGCGTGGGCTGAGCACCCCCGCAAGAGCCGCGGCGACCCATTCGCCGGTGCCCGTGCCCACGATGGCTTGGGGCTCTACCCCCCAGGACCGCCACAGGCACGCCAGGGCGTACTGGCCCACGAAGTCGGCGCGACGGTCTTCGGCCGACAACGCGCTCCGTCCGTCGGCGGGACCTGGGTGGGCGGTGTCCAGACAGGCGTCGACTGCCGCCCGGAACACGCCGCTCTCCTCGTAGAGATCCGCCAGCGGTTCGCGCGGGCAGGAAATCCGGTCGTCGAGGACGAACAACAGGCCGGGTTCGTGCTCCGGGGCGTGTATGGCGGGGGCGAGCGGCAGCCCGAGTGAGGCGGTCCAGAGGTCCTTGGCGACGAGGGCGCGCCGGTAGGGGCGGGCCGTGCGTCCCTCGGCGAGTGTCCGAGCCACCTCACCCAGCGGCAGGTCCGGATGCTCGCGCAGATGGTCGGCGATCTCCTGTGTCATGCGGTGGAGTGCCGTGGGGGTGGTTGCCGACAGCACCAGCAACTCGTCGGCCTCGCCCGTGTCCTCGTTCGACCGGACGGGAGGTTCTTCGAGGATCACGTGGGCGTTGGTGCCACCGATGCCGAACGAGCTCACCCCGGCGCGCAGCGGGCGTCCCGTCTCCGTCCAGGCTCGATGACGGGTGTTCACGTAGAACGGGCCGGCATCGAAGTCGATCTTCGGGTTCGCCTCCTGGAAGTGCAGACTGGGGACGAGTTCCCGGTGCCTGAGCATCAGCACCGTCTTGATGAGGCCGGCCATGCCGGCAGCCACGTCCAGGTGGCCGATGTTCGTCTTCACGGATCCCAAGGCGCAGGACCGCGGAGTTCCCGGTCCGAACACCTCGTTGAGTGCGGCCACTTCGGCCGGATCTCCCAGGGACGTGGCGGTTCCGTGCGCCTCCACGTACGAGAGTGAGTCGGCGGTGCACCGTGCGGCGTCCAGAGCGGCTCGGATGACCCGCGCCTGCCCCTCGATCCCGGGGGCGGTGTAACCGATCTTGCCGGAACCGTCGTTGTTGACGGCCGTGCCCTTGATCACGGCATGCACGAAGTCCCCGTCCTCCAGGGCGAGGGCCAGCGGTTTGAGGACGACCGCGGCCACGCCCTCGCCGACGACCGTGCCGCCGGCCGCCCGGTCGAAGGTGCGGCACCGGCCGTCCGGGGAGAAGATCATGCCGTTGTGGTGGGTGTATCCGCGGCCGTGTGGGACGACCAGGTGGACCGCTCCGGCGAGAGCCACGTCGCAGTCACCGGCGAGCAGTCCCAGCACCGCCGTGTGCAACGCGACGAGGGATGTCGAGCAGGCGGTGCTCACACCGATCGCCGGACCGCGCAGGTTCAGCCGGTGTGCGACACGGGTGGCCAGGAAGTCCTTGTCGTTGGCGATGGACAGCCGGTAGCGCCCCGGAACGGTCGCGGTGCGCCAGCGTTCGCCCAGTTGGTGCTGCAAGTACGTGTTCGCGCCGGCTCCGGCGTACACGCCGATGGCGCCGTCGTACGAGGCCGGGTCGCATCCGGCGTCCTCCAGGGCTGCTGCCGAGCACTCCAGGAACAGCCGGTGCTGAGGGTCGAGGATCTCGGCTTCGTCCGCCGGGATGCCGAAGTGCTCGGCGTCGAACCCCGAGATGTCGGCCAGACCCTGCACCGCCCTGACGTAGTGCGGATCGGCGAGGGTCTCAGGGGTGACACCCGCGGCGAGCAGTTCCTCGTCGGTGAGGAAGCGCGTGGCCTCGCGGCCGGCCCGGAGGTCGTCCCAGAAGGCCGTGACCGAGTCGGCACCGGGGAAGCGCCCGGCCATGCCGATGACGGCGATGTCGGTGGGGTTGGTGTGCTCTTCTTCGTGCATGTCGCACTTCCTTGGTGTGGGTCGGGAGGTGTTCCGGTCCGGCCTGTGTTCCTCACGGAGTGCGGAGAGGGTCAGCGCCTCCGGCCGGCCGCCAGCGCCGTTCGCGAGGCATGGAGGCCGCGCACAGGCCGCACTCGTCCCTGGCCGGACCGCTCGCCGCGTACGTGGTCGGCCAGGGACCGGACTGTCGAATGCCGGAGCACGTCCGTGTGCCTCAAGGACGGGGCGAGAGAGTCCCGTAGACGCCGTGTCACCAGCATCAGCTGGAGGGAGGTACCGCCGAGGTCGAAGAAGCCGTCGTCCGGGGGCACCGTGTCCAGGTCCAGGACCTCGCACCAGATCGCGCTGATGACGCGTTCGACGTCGCGGGCGGACGCATGGTGCGCGGTCTCGGCGGGTTCGGCGGGACGGGGCCCCCTGGCGGGGGGAGGTGTCAGGGCCTTGCGGTCCAGCTTTCCGTTCGAGGTCAACGGCAGCGCGGGGACGGGGACGTAGTGGGAGGGCACCATGTAGGCGGGGAGCCGGGCCGAAAGGTGCGCGCGGAGTTCCTTCGCCAGGGCACCGAGGGCCACGGCCCCGGATCCGGCATCGGCCCCGGATCCGGCATCGGCATCGGCATCGGCATCGGCGAGAACGAGGTGTGCCATCAGGTGTCCGTCGTCGTCGGAGGTGTGCGCGGACACGGCGGCGTCGGAGACGGCGGGGTGTTCACGCAGCGCCGTCTCCACTTCGCCGAGCTCCACCCGGAAGCCCCTGACCTTGACCTGACCGTCCGTACGGCCCAGGTGGAAGAGGTTCCCGTCCGCCGTACGGGAGACGAGGTCCCCCGTACGGAAGACCCGGCCGCCCGCCGGATCGATCGGGTCGGGCACGAACCGCGTACGGGTCAGGTCGGGGCGGCCCAGATACCCCTTGGCCACGCCGGCGCCGCCGATCAGCAGTTCCCCCGCCGTGCCGGGCGGCACCAGGCGGTCCCAGCGGTCCACCACGTGGAAGCGGGTCCGTCCGATGGGTCGTCCGATGTGTACGGGCATGCCCGGCCGCACCGGTGCGATGGACGACCAGATGGTGGTCTCGGTCGGTCCGTAGACGTTCCACACCCGCCCCGCTCTGGCGCACAGTTCCCGGGCCAGGTCCTGATGCAGTTGTTCCCCGCCGCACAGCACGGTGAGACCGGGGTGTCCGGTCCAGCCCGCGTGGATCAGGGTTCGCCACGTTGCCGGTGTGGCCTGCATCAGGCTCGGATGCTCGGCTTCCAGACGGGCTTTCAGGAGGAAGCCGTCCCGGGTCTCCGCGGCCGTGGCGATCGTCACCGTGCCGCCCCGGGTCAGGGGGAGGAAGATCTCCAGTGCCGCGATGTCGAAGCACACGGTGGTCACCGACAGCATGTGGTCGCGTTCGGTGCAGCCGGGGACTTCGGCCATGGAGTGCAACAGGTTGGCCAGCGCGCCGTGTCCGACTTCGACCCCCTTGGGGCGTCCTGTGGAGCCGGAGGTGTGCAGGACGTAGGCAGTGGAGTCGGGAGCGGCCCTGTCGGGAACGTCGGTCGCCGTCTGTGCCGCGATCCGGTCGGCTTCGGTGTCGAGCTCCAGGACGGGCACCTCACCGGGGCACCCGTCCCGGAGCAGTCCGGACCGGCTCACCAGCAGCCGCATGCGGGTGTCCGCCACGATGCCGGCGAGACGTGCCGGTGGGTGGTCCGGGTCCAACGGCACGTAGCCGGCGCCTGTCCGGAGTACGGCGAGGAGCACCGCCACGAGGTCCGGCGACCGGTCCAGGCAGACGCCCACGAGCTCCCCGGGGCCGACGCCCCGCGTGGTCAGCACGCCCGCGAGTCGTGATGTCCGTTCCTCGAGCTCGCCGTAGGTCCACGTCACCCCGCCGGTCCGCACCGCGGGCGCGTGGGGCCTGCGGCGGGCCTGAGCGCTGACGAGTGCCGTGACGCAGGTGCCCGGAGGCGGGCCGTCGGCGGTGCCGCGTCCCTGCTCCAGCAGCCGTATCCGCTCCGACGCCGTCACCAGGGGGATCCGGGTGACGTCGGTCGCCGGACTTCGCACACTCCGCAGGAACCGTGCGAGCCGGCGGCTCGTCCCCTCGTCCGGCCGGCCGTCGTCGGACGTGCGGCAGCGGATGCCCGAGGCGTCGGCCGTGATCCTGAACGTCCCGGCCGCGGATTCCAGTACCAGGCCGTGCCCGGCCGCGCCGACGAGGGCGGGCAGGTCCGTCCCGAGGGCCCGCCGCACCAGCCGGTGAAGCCCGCCCGCCGTCGTACCGGCGGGTATGTCCGACAGGTCCAGCGTGACCTCGTGCTCCGTGCCCTCTGGGTCGTCCGCGGCACGCAGCACACAGCCGACGGTGTCCTGATGTCCCTCCTGCCCGAGGAGGAAGGCGACGACGAGGCCGCACAGGACGAGCGGGCCGTCGTCCTCGGCCGCGACGAGTCGGCGTACCGCCGTCGGGACCCGGACGGTGGCGGCACTTCGGACGTGCCCGGCACGACGCGGCAGGTCCCGGACCCGGGCTCCCGGCCTGGCGGCCATCGCGAGCAGGTTCGACACCACCTGGTCGAGGAATGCGTCCGCCGACTCGTCCGACCAGCGTCGCCTGTCGTGCGTGAGGGCCAGGGACAGGTCTCCGTGCCGGCGCACGCACAGGGTCAGTGGAAAGCCGGCCTGTTCCACGAGACGGAAGGACCGCTCGGCCCAGGGCCCGCCGAGGGAGCGCAGTCGCGACCCGGCCGTGTCGTCGTCGTACATCACGACGGTGTCGAACAGTGGCTGGTCGGCGGGCCAATCGACGGCCGCCCGGATGCGGGGCAGCGGGGTGTGCACCCAGGGACGCATCTGCCTCGCGCGGGAGCGCAGGACGCGGACGAGCCCGCGGCCGGTGGTGTGCTCCCCGATCGTGCTGCGCAGCGGGACGGTGTTGATGAGCGGTCCCACCATGTCCCGGCCGTCGGGGTGGAAGGCACGGCAGGTCCGCGTCGAGCCCAGCACGACGTCCCGCTCCGCCGACAGCCGGTGGAGCAGCAGCGCCCAGGCGGCGTGCACCAGGTCGTTGAGCGGCATCCGCATCCGGTCACAGGCGACGGCGAACGTCTTCGGCAGGGAAACGGTCACCGTCCTAAAGACGGGCTCCGCTCCTTCGTCACGGCCGGTGCGGGGGCCCAGGGTGGTGGCCCCGCGCACCGGGGCGAGGGCACGCGACCAGGCCGCTGCCTCGCCCCGGGTGTCCCGCCGTTCGGCCCAGTCGACGTACGCCGTGAACGGCGCGTGGAACACTGCGGCGCCGGCTTCCGCCCCGCCGGCGCAGGCCGCGTAGAGCTCCATCAGCTCGGCGAGGAGCGGGGCGTAGCTCCGCCCGTCCAGCAGTGCGTGGTGCGAGGTCCACAGCAGCGTGGAGGAGCGCTCGACCCGGTGGACCAGGTGGAACCGAGTGGGAGGGCCGGCCGGGAAGTCGAACCCCCGGCGGCGGTCCTCCCTCAGCAGCGCTGCCAGTCTCCGGTCGGCTTCCTTCCGGTCGCACCCTCGCCAATCGTGCTCCTGCAGTGTCGGTCGGAAACCTCCTGCGGGCCCGGTCCGCTGGACGGGGTGTGAGGGGGAACTCATGTCGAAGCTCGTGCGCAGCATCGGATGCCGGTCCGTGAGCGCGGCCAGCGCATCGCGCAGCGTCCCGGCGCACAACACCTCGTCGAAGTCGAGCAGTTTCTGTTGGAGGTACGAGCCTTCCTCCGGAGCGCTGAGACTGGTCACCAGCATGGCGTGCTGAACGGCGGTCACGTCTCGGGGCGACGACTGCGACGACTGCGCCGATGCGGTGGCGCGGGGTGTCGAGGCCGAGTTGTCAGAGGTCATGGTTCTTCCTCAGATGGGGGGCAGCCGGCGGCGAATGACGCGGAAGCGCTCGGCCAGGCGCGTGGGGGCGAGGCCTCCGGCCTCGGCTTGGGCGACCAGCTCCGCGTGGACGAGCTCGTCGCCGAAGCTGTCGGACTGCGAGGCGTGCTGCCCCAGGGCGGCGATCTTGACGGGGGCGAACTCGGTGACGTCGACGGTGCGGTCGGGGTCGGGGTGCGCCATCAGCCACACCTCGTCGACCTGCCAGGGCGGTAGGCCTTCCTCGACGAGCAGTTCCGGATGCTCGTACGGGTTCTCCGCGTCCGGGTACACGGCGCACAGAGCGGCTTCGCCCGCGGCGAGGTGGTCCGGGTGGTAGGGGGCGAGGGCGTCCCAGCCGCGCGACGGGGAGTGGAGCACCACGCGCCCCGGTCGGACCTGGCGGATGACCCGCGTCAGGTCACGGCGCAGGGCGGTGCTCACCGTCAGGCGGCCGTCCCGGTAGGGCCGACCGGCCTCGGACGTGGTGCCGTCGCCGGTGGCGCCGAGGTCGTCGAGGTAGAGGTCGTTGAGGAAGCGTACGTCCCGTACGCCGAGGGTCCGCGCTGCGGCGATCTGCTCGGATCGGCGCCGTGCGGGCAGCTCGTGGCGGGGCTCCCCCGGCGCGACGCTCCCCGCATCGCCGTCCGTTATCACGCAGAGGACGACATCGCTGCCGCCCGCTGCCCACTTGGCGATCGTGCCGCCGGCGTAGAAGTCGACGTCGTCCGGATGCGCCGCCACCGCGAGCACCGTGTCCCGTGTCGGGTGGCGAACAGTGTGAGACATGGGTTGTCCGTTCGTGTGGGTACGGGTGTGGGCCTCAGTACGGGGCCACTCCGCCGTCGACGTCGAGCATCGAGCCGGTGATGTCCGCGCCCGCGTCCGAGGCGAGCAGCACCGCCATCGCGGCGACACCAGCGGCGGTGACCGGGCGTTTCAAGGCGTTGGCCGATGTCCACTGGGAGATCCACTGCTCTGGAGTGATCCCGGTCCGGTCGGCGTAGGCGCGGGCCACCTCTTCCAGGTTGTCCGTCCGGATCAGGGCGGGGCAGATCGCGTTGACGGTGATGCCGTCGGTGCCGACCTCCGCCGCCAGTGACTTGGTGAACCCGTGAACGGCGTGTTTCGCGGTGCAGTACGCGGTGAGCAGCGGGGTGGGCACCTTTCCCGCGGCCGAGGAGATCGTGATGATCCGGCCTGTGCCTCGGGGTGCCATGTGGCGCACGGCCGCGCGGGAGGCCCGGAAGACCGCGTCCAGGTTCCACCGCAGGGTGTACTCCCAGTCTTCGTCCGACGTGTCGGCGACGGGGCCCACGCTGCGGGCGCCGCCCGCGTTGTTCACCAGGATGTCCAGTCGGCCGTATTCGGCCACCGTGCGCTCGACGAGTTCCCCGGCGGCGTCGCCGCGTGTCACATCGGCTTCCGAGAACCGGACGTGGTCGCGCGTGCCGAACGTCGCCAGGGCTCGTCGTCCCCGTTCCGCGTCCCGACCGTTGATGACGACGCGGGCGCCGTCGCGGACGAAGTCCTGTGCGATGGCCAGGCCGATCCCGGCGGTTCCTCCCGTGATCAGGGCGGTCTTCCCCCGCAGTGCCGTCACAGCGACTCCTGCCACGCGCGCACGGTCATGACGTCCGCGTGCATCGGGAAGACCCGTTCGAGGAGGACGGTGTGGACGGTCGTGTCGAGGTCGACGCAACCGTCGGAGAGCACCACCTGCCGGTATTGCAGGTCGCCCGCCGCGCGTACGGTGGACAGGACCGCTCCGCTGGTCGAGATGCCGGCCAGGACGAGGGTGTCGATGTCCTGGGACCGCAGCAGGAGGTCGAGGTCGGAGCCGGTGAACGCGCTGATCATGCGCTTGGTCACGACGAGTTCGCCCGGCAGCGGCGCGACGGCGGGGTGGGCCAGGCTGTCGGGGTTGTCCATGACGAGGTGGTCGGTACCGCGGAACGGGGCGAACGCCTTGTCCCCCGTCCGGATCTCGGGGTGTCCGGGGCGGAACACGACGTGCACGTGGATCACGGGCACGTCGGCCGCGCGGGCCGCCGCGAGCGCGGACTCGGCCCTGGACAGGTAGATCTCGGGGGCGGGGAGTTGATTGACGATGTGCCGCTGCACGTCCATGAGCAGCAGTGCCTGCTTGGCCATCGGGCATTCCTTCGGAAGAGGTTCGGAGCGGGTGCCCGGGGTGGGCACCGGGATCGGGTCACCAGACGAGGGGAAGCAGCCTCCGTCGGCCGCGGGCGTACTCCGCGTATCCGGTGATCTTCATCAGCAGGCGCTCCTCGGTACGGATCCGCCAGACGAAGGCGGGTGCGAGGAGCGCCAGGAAAGTGACCACACTGAGGACGTTGAGCTGGTAGAGGGTCATGCCCAGGTGCATCAGCAACGCCCCGGTGTAGGCCGGGTGACGTACGAACCGGTACGGGCCGTGCGTCACCGCCTGGTGGTCCTCCAGGGTGCGGACGCGGCGTGAGTAGAAACGCCCCAGTGTGCGGATGGCCCGGTGCCGCAACACGACACCGGAGATCACGAGTACGCCCGGCAGGACCACCCAGAGTTCCCAGTGGGTCCAGGAGACGGGCCACAGCAGCGCGCAGGCCACGTGGACGAGTCGGGCGCAGGCGATGGCCTGCCCGGTGCCGCGGTCGTCGCTGCGCGCTTCGGCGCCACGGCTGTTGAGGGCGACACGCGATTCGAAGACGAGGAGCATCGCGAGGTACGCCAGTGCGAGGCCGACGGTGCCGAAGCGGCCCTCTGCGTCCTCGAACGCCAGGTTCCAGACGATGGCGGCGACCGTGACGACCACGGAGCCCAGGAAGGGGATCTGGGTGGGGATGCGTTGCAGAAACTTCATCGGTGTTCCTTGTTCAGTCGGCGGAGGGCGGGTGGGACCCGTCCGGTCCGGGAGGAGCCGGGGCGAACAGGGGCGAGCCCGCGACGTATCGGCCGAACCGCTCCGCCGCGTTCGGCGGGACGTCCGTGAACGTCGCCCTCAACGCCGGGCGGGACGGCCCGTAGCAACTGCCGGCGGTGAGGACGAAGCCGTCGCGCGCGAGGGCCTCCCGCGCGGTCTTCTCGTCGGTTCCGGGTGCCAGTGGCAGGAGCACATGGGGACCGGTGTCGGGGATGAGCGGGGCATAGGGCTCTCCCACCGCCGCGCCGAAGACCTGGACGGCGGCCCGTGCCCGGCCGGTCACCCACGCTGCCAGGTCCTCCAGGCCTCCCTCGGCCGCGAACAGCGCCCAGGCGCGTTGCCACGGCTGGGGCGGCGTCGTGGCGATCATCTCCGGACGGGCCCGTGCGAAGTAGTCCCGGCTGTGGACCCACCCGATCCTGGCCCCCAGCCCGGCGATCTTGTGCAGCCCGCCCACCAGGTCCGCTCCTTCCGGGCGTGTGGCCGTGGGGGCGTACCAGTGGTAGGCGGAGTTGACGACGACGCGGTGGCCCTGCGCGATGCGGTCGGTGAGCAGGCGGAGTTCGGCGTGGGTCAGGGTGCGCCCGTCCGGGTTGCGTGCCGGGTGGGTCAGCCACAGGGCGGAGCCCGCCGGCAGTTCACCCTGGAGGAGGTGCTCCCAGCTGCGGTGCAGCAGGCGGCTGCGGCCCTCCCGCAGAGCGAAGGTGGCGCCGTCGAAGCCGGGCCGCTCCATGACGATCAACCGCTCCGTGCGTGCGTATGTCAGGGCAGCCGCGCGTACCCCGGCGGTGATGGTGAGGTGCGCCGGGTCCAGGCCGAGGACGCGTCCGAGCTGATCGCGGAGCGACTCGTCCCCCTGCCAGGCCCGCTCGGTCCAGGAGTCGGCAGCCCGCGTCGCGCGGCGCAGGCAGTCGTCCCACAGGGCCCGTGCCCGCGGTGACCAGGTGGGGCTGCGCCCGGTGAGGTCGGTCAAGCTCCACGCCCGGCGAGTCGGCGGGCGAGGGCGACGCTCGCGGGTGTGACGTCCCCGTCCAGGGTCGGCAGGAAGACCTCCGGCCGGGCGGCTTCGGCTTCGGCTCCGGCCGACATGTCGAGGCGTACCACCGCCGCGTCCCCGAGACGCTCCAGTACGAGGCCGGGGGCGATGGTCTCCCTTGTGATCTCGCCGTCGGGCACCGGCTCGTCGGGCGCGGCGTCCGGCCAGGCGGAATCGGGGAGCAGGCGCCAGCACCGGTCCCGGCCGCCCGCCATCGGGGCCGGCGCGGCGGGCGGGCGGTGTGCCAGGCGGGGCCGCAGGTCGGCTTCGAAGTAGTGGGCGGCGCGGCGGGCGACCTCCTCCGGGTCCACCGTGCCCCGGGCCGTTTCGTCGGTGCGCGCGTGCGCCCCGAAGTGTGCCCCGCGCACGCCGCTCGGCAGGCCGGTCGGGCGCAGCGGGCGTCGGCCGCTCGTCAGCCGCGGCGCACCGGCGGGAAGGCCGTAGACCACGTCCGTCGCCGCCAGAAGGTGTTCCAGGGCGTGGAGCGCCCCCGCGATCCGTACGGTCTCGAGGACCGAGGTCCAGTCGACGGTGGTGTCGTCGAGCAGCAGGTGGATGTCGTTGACGTCTTTCATGGACAGCCGGGTGTCACCGAGCGCGTGCGCGGCGATGAGCGCGAGCGCGGTCTCCGTCGCGGGCACCCGTACCCGTGTGCCCAGGACGGTGCGGTCCTGCCAGCCGACGAGTGGCATGCGGCCCGCGTACCCCACCGAGTACGCGCCGAAGTGGATGTCCACGCGGGAGACCGGTCGTGTCCCGTCCCGCAGCAGCAACCCGAGCTGCCCGTAGACCAGTCCCGCCTCGTCCTTCTTGATCCACGGGAACTCTTTGAAGTCCCAGCACCAGCCTCGGCGGCGCAAGGCGGACGCGAGGTCGAGCGCGCCGGTGAGATCCGGGGCGTGCACGTCGACGTCCCCGACGTGACGCGACTCGGGCCACGGGTAGAGGGGTTGCTGTGCCATGCCCTTCATCAGTCGCAGTCCGCCGGCCGCGACGAGCCGTACGACGTCCCGGACGGGCTCCGCGGCGGTCGCGTGCCGCCGCCGCTCGTGGTCGTCCGTGTCGGTGATCAGTTCACGCAGGCGCAGGACACCCGGGCCACCGGAGGTGCCGTGGAGGCGGTGGCGTGCCAGACGTACGACCTTGGAGTGCACCAGATGGGTGTGCAGACGGTCCGGGTCCAGGTGCCCGCGGTCCACCTCGGTGAGTACGTCGCTCGGGTGCGGATCCCCGTGCGGCCGGTCCCCCAGCCGGCCCAGGACGGTGACGGCATGCCAGTAGATTTCGTTGTCTGTCATCGGATGGTCTCTCTCGGAGCTGGCGGGGCGGTGGTGGCCGTGCGGGGACTGAAGAACATCGAGGTGCCCAGCACCGCCGAGGACCAGTCGTCCAACGGCGCACCGATCCCGCTCATCACCCGCTGTACCCAGGCGATGTCCAGGGGCGGGGCCTCGGGGTCGAACCGGGCCGACAGCAGCGCGGCGTACCGGCCGCCGCGCAGGTGCCGGGGCAGGAAGGCGCCGAGACGGCCGCCGGTCTCCGGGTCGGCGAGCCGGCCGTCGGCGGCCAGGCGGACGGCTTCCGCCTGCCCCTCGGAACCCAACGGCTCCCACAGCTCGGTGATGAGCCGGGCGCGCAGCTGGCTCAGCACCTCGGGATACCCCCGCTCCTCGCGTTCCCGTGTGCTCTCCAGCAGGCAGAGGTACCCGTCCAGTCGGTCCGGTGACCGCCATGACGGCTCCCTGCCGGCCCGGTCCGCGAGGAGCATCGACGACTCGCGTGCGGCCAGTTCCGGATCGTCCGACGCGTGCAGGAGGCTCAGCACGGTGTTGACGGCGCCGAAGTCGTGCCGGATGCATCCCGGGGTGGCGTCGGCCGGATGGGAGGGGCCCTTGATCGTCTTGAGGCGCTGGTACCAGTCCTCGATCGGACCGGGGTCCGGCTCTGATGGGGCGAGCCGCAGGGCGATGGAGGTCCCGAGCCGGTAGCGCGTGTCGAGGGCGCGATACCGGTACGCGTGCGTCGATGAGACGAGCTGCTGTTCGTACAGGCCGTCGAGGTGGACGGGGGTGATCTCGGCGGGGCACCAGCCCACGACGCGCAGGCCGCTCGCGCGGAGCCGTTCCAGGATGGGGCGGGCCAGGTGCCTGCGGACGGCGTCGGGGGCGATCACGCTGAACATCGCCGACTGCCAGGGCCGTACGCGCTCGGGTCCCGGCCTTGGGGTGCGCGTCGTCGAGAGGCCGCCGAGGGTGGGAGGAGGAGTGGATGCCGACAAGGGTGGTCCTTCGTTCGGGGGCGGAGGTGCGTCGCACGGTCGACGGGCGTCAGGTGACGAACCGGCGGTACCAGGGGAGATGCCGGATCAGGTCCCGGTCGGCGGTCGGCCCGGGGTCCAGGCCGAGCGCCGTCCAGAGCTCGTCGCTGTGGAACCAGTGGTCCAGCGCCGTCAGGGACAGCTGGCGCGATGCCCGGGGGGTCAGGACTCCGACGCTGTTCTCCGCCTCGTCCAGTGACATGCCCGGACTCAGCAGCGGCAGCCCGAGACCGGAGGCGAGCATCGTGATCAGGTCGCCCGCGCGTACCGGCTCGCGGTGACCGGCGTGGTGCACGGCGGGACCGGCCAGCCGCCGAGGGTCTCGCACATACGCGGCGACGACACGCGAGAGATCGTCCGCCGAGATCATCGACAGGCGTGCCGTCCCGTCGTTCAGCACGTGGGGTATGTCCCGCAACTGGCGGATGAGGCCGGGGATGAACCATCGGTCCCCCGTGCCGTACATGAACATGGGGCGCAGGACGACACCCCCCGCCGCCAGCACGGCCCGCTCCCCGGCGAGGCGGGTGGCGCTCGCGTGCGAGACGGGCGCCGGCGTCCCCTCGTCCGGTGTGCGCAGGTGGTGCGGGCCGCGACCGTAGACGGCGGCGGTGCTCATCGACAACATGTGCCCGACTCCGGCGGCCCGGGCCTGTCGGGACAGCATGGTGGTGCCCCGGGCGTTCACCGCCTCGCACAGGGTCGGGTCCGCACCCACGTAGGACGCGCAGTGCATGACGACGTCCATGCCGTCGCAGACACCGTCCAGGGTCTCGGGGCGGGACAGGTCCGCGAAAACGTGGGCGTCGGCGCCCTCGGGCGGCCGGGTGGACGGACGGACCAGAGCCGTCACGCGCAGCCCGGGATCCCGCGCCAGGCGGCGCAGTACGTGGCCTCCGACGAATCCGGAGCCACCGGTCAGCAGGATCTTCATGAGCGATCGGGGCCCCTCAGCACGCGGTAGAGGTCGGGCGGCAGCACCAGGCTGCGGAAGCGGAGCGATCCGACTCGTGCTCCGGCGCTCACCAGGTCGACGTCGCTGAACATCCGCCGGCCGAGGAGACGCGGGCCCCTGGAGTGCAGATCGATCTCCTCGCTCCGGTCGAGGGGGCGCGAGACGGTGGCGTCGACCCCTTGAAGGACGAGGGTGTCCTCGAACCCCACACCGGCGATGACGTGACTCATCATGGTCACGAACTCCCTTCCGGCCTCGACCAGTTCTTGCAGGGCATGGGTCCGGCGGTGCTGTTCGACGCCGAGGGCCGATGTCGGCAGGGTGAGGTACCTGCAACGGTGGACGCCGTCTCGCTCGTACAGCGGGCCGACCGCGATGTTCTCCATGTGCCGGCGGTGGACCAGGGCTGCCGGAGCGCGCGGGAGCGTGCCGGGAGGCGCCGCCGGCGATCGGATCGCCGGTGGGGCGTCGATGCACGGGGTGCACGGGATGCGCGTCGCGCGCCCCGCGCAGATGACGCGGCGGCCCTGCGTCACCCGGACGGTGAGGTGCCGTCCCTCACCGCCCTCCGCCTCCGACCGCAGGTGCACGTCCTCGTCGAGCAGGCCGAACCGGGGAAAGTCGAGGTTCAGGGAGTGGACGTAGGGTGCCTCCTGCCCGAGGGCGGTGGCCGCTGGGAGCTGCTCGGCGGCCTTGACCACCGCGTCCACGAGGAACAGCCCCGGTATGTGGTCGAGTTCGTGGTCGAAGAGGAAGGGGTGGCCCGGGTCCACCCTCAACCGGAGCGTCTCGGTCGTGCGTGCGGTGCTCATCGCCGGTGTCGCCGCCTCGCGATGAGTCGCGCGATGCGCGTCGCGTCACGGCCGACCCCGTAGAGGATCGACGAGCTCGCCGTCGTCTGGAAGCGCAGCCCCAGGTGGTAGAGCCCGGGTTCGGCGCTCACTCCCTGCCGGTGGCGGGGCCGGTCGAGGGCATCGAGTACGGGCAGTTGGAGCCAGCTGTAATCACTGTCGTAGCCCGTGGCCCAGACGACGCTCCTGGGGGTGAGTCGTTCGCCGCCTTCGACGACCACGCTCGTGCCCCCACTGACCCCCACGGCCCGGCCGGTGAAGCGTATGCCCTCGTGCTCGGTCAGGTGCGCGAGGGAGGGACCTATCGACGAGTCACTGGTGGCCAGGGCCAGCTTGGCTCCGATGGGAGTGCGGGTGTCCATCTCCCAGAAGCCCAGACGGTCCAGCCACCGCAGCACGTCGTCGGTCTCGTCGAGGTCGTGGCCCTTCGGCACCGACGTGGCCTGCTCCGCCATCCGGTGCAGCAGAGCCCGGACCTCCGTGCCGGTGGCTCGGCGCGGCAGCCGTGCGTTGCCGCCCTGGCATACGGTGACCTGATGCGCCGGGGACAGTTGCCGTGCCACGTCGATGCCGGAGTTGCCGGACCCGACGACGACGACGGGGCCGTCGGGAATGTCGTCCGGGCTCCTGTACGCGTGCACGTGCGTCTGGTGGACGTCCGTTCCGAGATCGGAGGCGAAGACCGGGGTCCGGGGCTTTTGGTAGGCCCCGGTGGCGACGACGACGTTGCGCGCGATCCACTCGCGTCGTTCCCCACCCGGATCCGTCAGCGCCCCCACGAGGAATCCGCCGTCGTGCCGACGTACGTCCACCACCTTCCTCCGCCATTGGACCGGCGGGCGTACGTACGCGGCGTATTCCTCGAGGTAGCGCACCGTGTCGTCGCGGTCCGAGAACGCGTCCGGTTCGCCCGGATAGGAAAGCCCCGGCAGTGAGTTCATCCAGTTGGGGGTGATCATCCCCAGGCCGTCGTACCGATTGCGCCACGCGTAGCCGATTCCGTCGGCACCGTCGACGATGAAATGACGGACACCGGCGTTCCGCAGTTCATGGCTCATGGCCAGACCCGCCTGACCGCACCCGATGACCAGAGTTTCGATCTCTTCTATCAATTTCGCTTCTCTTTGTTCCTGGGAGGGGCATGGGAGTCGTCCACGGTGCCGGCGCCCGTTGCGCCGTCGGCAAGACCCGCCGCCTTCCACCACTGGTCGTACCGACGCGTCCCGTCTCCGAATATCGCGAACGTTCCCTCGTGGATCCGCCCGTCCGACCATTTCAGGACGTGGACGCCGTCGAAGCTGAGGAGATCGGCCGCCGCTCGGCTTTCCGGACGCGATCCTTCACGGCGTGCGCGGGTAGAGAACAGGTCGATCGACAACTGTCTGTCCTGGTCGATCAGGATCGTCGACATGTCCGTCTCCAGGGACCCGCCGGAGACGTCTCGAACGGTGCGCATGAAACGGATGGTGTCGTCTATTCCGTGACGCCATCCGGAATGGACGGACCGTCCGGGCGTGAGGAAGCGGACGTCCTCCGCCCAGAACGTTGTGATGTGGTCCTTGTCCAAGGTGGCGAGGGCCTCGTAGGCCGCACGCACACGCTGCTCGGTGAGTTTCATCCCGCAGAGGGGCGTCGCACGCCGGCGACGAGCAGGTATCCGAGCTCCCAGACCGGCAGGAGGTCGCTCCGGTCGTAGTGCGCCGCGCGTTCACCGAACCTGTCACGGAACTCCTGACCCTGCGCGATTTCTCCCATGCGCAAGATCGTCGGCCGCATGGTCGCCTCGGTGATGTCGAGTTGCTCTGCGAAGACGAACCCCGCGTTCTGGAAGAGCCGGGGATAGAAGTCGGATTTCGCCAGCCTGCTCAGGTTGAATTCACGACAGTAGCGCTCGACGGCAGGCTGCTTCTCCGGTGGTATGGGGGACCGCTCGAAGAAGTCACTGAGAACGATCCGACCGCCGGGGCGCAGGACCCTGGCGGCATGGGTGAGCGCCGCGTGTCGGGCTTCGATGTGAATGAACGACTCCAGGGCGAGGACCGCGTCGAAACTCGACTCCGCGAAGGGAAGCGGCCGTGTCGCATCACAGAGCCGGAAGGAGACCCGGTCGCTCAGCCCTTCGTTCTCCGCCAGAGCCGTGGCCTGCCGCACCTGATCGGAACTCACCGTGATCCCGACCACCTCGGCGCCGGTCGCCTTGGCGATGTGGACCGCAGGGCCTCCCGCGCCGGAGCCGATGTCCAGGATCCGCTGCCCCGGCCGCACGTGGAGCCGACGCGCGAATTCGTCCGTCAGGCGCCGGCTCGCCCGGGCCAGTTGCTCATATGGAGTCCCGCCGCCCCCGTCCCGGTCGCCTTCTTCCTGATCCGGGCTCCAGAATCCGAAGTGCAGGTCGTCACCGAACAGTTCACTGTGCAGCTCGACCGTTTCGTCATAGGCCGCACCGACGCGGTCGGACTGGGGCGCAGCGATGAGATTCATGTTCCAACCCCTGATCGGAAATTCCCGGGTGACGGGTGTCAGTCGTGTTCGCCGACGTTCCGCATTGTTTCCCGGCCGTCGGATCCGAGGAGGGGCCCAACGCCCCCTTTCCGTCAGGACGGTTTGCATCCGAATTCCGAGAAGTGTCAACCTTCGGCAACTCGCCGCGTGGCCGACGCGACCGTTCGACCCTTCGACCCGAACTTGCCCCGGTCGACAGGATTCGGACCCGTCAGGCTGTCGCCCTGCGGGGAGTGGTCTTCGCCTACCCGGCGACGGGGAGGAAGGGTGCTGCGGCCACCGCGACGGACGACACCGCGCCACCCGTCCTCTGCGGCCTCGACAACGTGGCCCTGGGGCCCCGGCTGGCCGGCGCCTCCCGGACGGAACAGTCGCGGGAGGCCCGTGAGTGGCTGCGCCGCTTCAACGTCCACCAGGGCGTTCGGGACGTGGACCCGTCCTGGTGCGGCACGTGCGGATGCTCGGCGCGAACGACCGGCAGTTGCTGCGCCAGGGGCTTCGCGTGGGGTGGGCTACCTCATCTCCCAGGCGGAGGGAGTGCTCGAAACGACCGGGGTGTTCGCGGGCATGGCCGCCCTGGGCTGCCTGGTCCTGGCGGTGGACGTGTGCGTGCGGCGCCTGCAGCGTCACGTGCTGCGGTGGAAGCCCTGAGGGGTCGTCCTGTGGGGGTCCGGTCCCGGACCGGGCGGCGGGACGGTCGTCCGTCCACCGCCTTCAGGAGCGGGCGACGGCGAGGTCGGCGAGGCCCGTCTCGTTGGCCACCAGGGCCGCCTGGGTCCGGTTCTCCAGATGGAGCTTGTGGAGCAGCCGCGACACGTACGTCTTCACGCTGGCCCGGGAGAGATGGAGCTCCGCCGCGATCCGGGCGTTCTCCCATCCACGCCCCAGGAGTTGGAGCACCTGTCGCTCGCTCGGGTTCAGGAGCCGGATCCTGCCGTGGTGGGCCGCGAATCGCGGCACGGGGCGGGGGCCGTCCTTGCCTACGAGCCCCAGGAGCACGTCGTCCCCGATCGCGTATCCCCCGACGAGCACGTGCCGCAGTACCGCCTCCAGCAGTTCCGCGTCCAGCGTGCGGGTGACGAAGCCCTGCGCTCCGGCTTCCAAGGCCTCCGCCATGCCGTCGGGGCCGGGGCGCTCGCCGAACAGCACCAGCCGCGGCGGCCTGTCCATCAGGACGCCGAGCCGGTCCGGGCTCAGCCCGACCGACCGGGCCAGATCCATCTCCATGAGGAGGATGTCCGGGGAGGCCGAACGGATGAGCCGATCGACGTCCGTCTCGGATTCGGCCTCGCCGACCACGTCGAACCCGCATTGTCCCGTCAGTAATGTGCGCAGCCCCGTCCTGAAGATCATTTCGCGGTCGGCGACGAGAACCGACGCCCTTTCCCGGGCGTGACCTGGAATGCCGTCGGGAGGCGAGTACTTTACGAAGGTGGTCGTCATAGGAGGGTCTTACCGAGACGTTCCTGTCGGGAGCCGGTGCGGTCTTCGAACAGCCGTCACAGGTCTTCGCTTTCAACGGAATGAAAGCTCTGCCAGTCGAATCGTGGGTCCCGCACGAACGCGAGGACGACGACTCCGACGCGTCGGGCTTCCGCCGGCCCGCCGGCCGGCGGAAGCGGCCGCTCACCCCGATCCTTCCTGCCGGGCCTCGGCACCGCCATGTCCTAAGGCCCTGTTCACGACGGGACCAAAGTCCCGTGAGAGGACGCGGCGGGGGTGCCGTCTCGACGAACGCCGCTTCGAAAAAGGTCGTCTGATGGATAATCAATGTCATCTTTCGGATGCCGAGGATCCTCCTTTGGCCATCTTCGGGTCCCGCCTTCCGCTGCATACGCTGGACGGGAAACCCTGCCGGTCGGATGCCCGACCTTTCCTTCGAGAACAGGCCCACCTGTGAATCAAGGCCCGCCTTTCCCGCACGTCCGGCTGTCCCTGACGTTCGCCCTGAGGACCGTCTCCCTCACCGTCCACAACGGCCGCCCCCTGCAACGACCCGTGTGCGTCGGGGACTCCGGCGGCCTGGGCCTGCGCAGCATGCGCGGCGCTGTCCACGCGGTCGGCGGCAGGCTCGCGGCCGGTCCGTCCGAGGGCGGCGGGTACCGGACCGCAGCCGTGATCGAGCTGCCCGTCGGCAGCGTCACCGAGTAGGGGTGCGTTCCATGACCATTCGCGTCGCGATCGTCGACGACCAGGCCATCATCCGGTCGGGACTGCGCATGATGTTGGAGACGTCGGCCGACTTCGAGGTCGTCGCGGAGGCCGTGGACGGTGCAGACGCCATCGACCGGGCCCGGACCCACGAACCGGACGTCGTGCTGATGGACCTGCGCATGCCGAACGTGGACGGGATCGCCGCCACCCGAAGGCTGCGCGAGCTGGAGCGCCCGCCCAGGGTCTTGGTGTTGAGCAACTACAGTTCGGACGCGCAGGTGCTCGGCGCGCTCGATGCGGGCGCCGACGGTTTCCTCCTCAAGGACCTCAGGACGGAGGAGTTGCTGTCGGCGCTGCGCGTGGTCGTCTCCGGGGGCCGGGTCTTCGCTCCGGACGTGCTGCGGAACCTGGTGCGCCGGGCCGTGCACCGCGTTCCGGACTGGGGCGGCGAGGTCGACGCCAAGGTGGCCGCGCTGAGCGAGAGCGAGTGCAAGGTCCTGGCCCTCCTCGGGCTGGGCATGACCAACGAGCAGATCTCCCGGGAACTCCATCTCGCCGGGGCCAGCGTGAAGACGTACGTCTCGCGGACCCTGGCCAAACTCGGGCTGGAGAACCGCACCCAGGCCGCGGTCCTCGCCTACAAGGTCGGCCTCGGCGGCCCCGTGCCGAGTGAAGTGGCCCCGGACGCGCCGAGGTGAAGACCCTGCGGCAGGTCTTCCGGCCCGGTGCCGCGCCCCGTCACTCGAGGCCGGCCCTCCGCCCCGAGCGGTGGGCGGCCAGGGCCCTGAGGTAGCCGCGAGTTCGGCGACGGCATCGGACCAGCCGGTTCAGGACACTTCGAAGGCGGCGACCCGTACATCCGTGCCGCACACGTTGAAGGACCCCAGCGACCCATCTTCCTTGATCACCTTCACGGTGCGCGCCACGTCCTTGGGCAGCGCGATCTCGACCTTGGACGCCTGCACCGCGCAGACCTCGCGGCCCGACTGGCTGCCGTCGAAGTTCAGGTCGGTGTAGGCCACCCACGCCGTCGCCGTGCCGCCGGCCTTGATGTCGACGGCGTCCGTACCGCTCCCGGAGTTGTCGGTCTCGATGGGAGCGGCCTTGCCCTGGTCGTCCTTGGCCGTCAGTGTGACGACACCGACGAGCGTGCAGGTCTTCTTCGAAATGTTGGTGACCTCGAGGGCAGCCTGAGCCGGTTCCTGGCCGCTGGCGTGATGCCGGCTCTGGACGAACTGGAGTTGCGTGTTCTTGGTCGTGCACGCCGGAGTGCTGCCGCCACTGTCGCCACTGCTGCTGCCACCGGTCTTGCCGGTGTTGCCGCCCGAGGACGACCCTCCTGAGCCGGGCTTCTTCGACGCCGGGTCGGCCGAGGCCGACTCTGCGGGCTTGGAGGCGGTCGGGGACGGGGCGGGCGCGGATGTCCCGGCGGCGGCCTTGCTGTCGTCGCCGCCTCCGCAGCCGGTCAGGACCAGAGCCGACAGGGCGAGGGCTGCCGCCGTGGCGGAGAGACGAGCGCGAGTACGCATGAATTTCCTTCTCTTCGAGTGGACTGTGGACCACACGGGTTGTGGACCGAGGACAGAACGGCTACGCCACGCGGTGCGGTTCAGCCCTTCACGGGATGTTCACGACCGGCCCGGCAGTACCAGTAAGGACCCGCCGTCGCGGAGCACGGCCGCGGGTGCCGGGCGGCGCCGTCCGGAGCGGCGAGGTCGGTCAGGGGATCCCCACGGGCGAGGGCTGCGCCGTCGTGGTGACCGGGCCGCGCCCGTCCTGTTGATGTCCACGGTTCCCCGGGCGGCCGTCGGAGGTGCCAAGACTCCTGCCTGGGACTGGACCTGGACCTGGACCTGGGCCTGGGCCGCGGCCGTGCTGGGCGTGCCGGGGGCGTGCCCCGTCGGCGCGGCGGTGCGCCTGGGCTTCCGCGGAGAGCTGCTTCCGGCCGGGCGGACAGGGCCGGCTGCGGCAGGGCGTCCCGTGTCCCCGCGCCGCTCCAGTACACGACGGATCGCCCGGATCGCATAGTGGTTACGGGACTTGACCGTGCCGGCCGGTGTGCGGAGTTTCGCCGCGGTGTCGGCCACGGAGCGGTCGTTGAGGTGGAGTTCCACCAGGACCTCGCGGTGGTGCGGTTCGAGCTGGTCGAGCGCGTGCGCCACGTCCTGGGCTTCGAGCACGGCGGCGTACGGGTCGTATGGGTCGTACGGGCCGTGTGTGAGGGCTCCGTCGGACAGGGCCTCGTCCGTGACTTCGTGGACCCGGGCGGCGCGTACCCGGAGATGGTCGATCGCGATCCGCCTGGCGACGGTGAACAGCCAGGGGCGGGCGTGCTCCGGTCCTCTGCGCAGAGCGTCGGGGTTCTGCCAGGCACGCAGCAGAGTCTCCTGGAGGATGTCCTCCGCTCTGCCGTGGTCCCCGTTGGTGAGCGGGATCAGCGCACGCAGCAGGTATGGACCGTGCCGCCGGTAGATCTCCGCCAGAGCCTCTTGGCCCATGGTCCGCGGGGCCGGGTCCCCAGCCTCCGTCGTTGTGGGGGTCTCCATCCCCGCCCTTTCGCCCGATGTCGACGTGTGGTGTTGCGCTGTGTCCGCAGCAGGTACGCGGTCTACGGGCGGCACCCCGGCGACGGAACCCGCGCCGTCCTCCCGTCGGGGCGCCCGAAACGGACGGCGACTCCGGGTGAGCACAGGACGCTCACGGGTTCGCCGAGCGGCGACCGCAGCCCCGCCGCTGCCGTGAGGTTCTCGTCGCATTCGAGCAGTTCCGCCCGGTGCAGGGGCCACTGACCGTGCGTGTTCGGGAGGTACCGCCGACGTCCGAAGAAGGTGCTGTGCATGCCCCACCGTGCGGTGAGGAAGTGCTCGAGGGGAGTCGGCTCCTGTATGCGCGCACCGGGGCGGACGGTGATCCGGCTGCGGGCGCCGCGAGGTCCGGGCCAGCGTCTGGCGCTGGTGTACGTGATGGTGCCGGCGCTGTGGCGGACGGCCATCCGGGACCAGAGGTACGGCAGGCGGAAGGCGGCCCGTGCCACGGCCACGGGGATGAGGCGGGAGGCGTCGAGGGAGCGGAAGACGACGCCGCGCCGGCCGTGGGCGTCCACCGAGTAGAGGCGGACGTTGGTCTCCGGGAAGCTGCCCAGATAGGGCATGCCGGGGAGGCGGAACCATCCGACGCGGTGCATGCGGAAAGGCACCAGACCGACGTACGTGGCCCCCTCGAACGTGTCCGGCACGGTGCCGGCCGGCAGCAGGTGGGCCACGTCCGCCGGGTCGACGGCCCAGTGCAGGAAGGTCAGGTCGAGCCATGACTGGGTGAGCAGCGGGCGCTCGGTGGAGCCGGGCGGGACAGGGGTGATCGGTTCGGGGGCGGACGGCACGGCGGACATCGGGGTGGCGTTCTCCTTCAGCTTCGTCGGCCTGTGGGGGGACCAGGGGCGGCCGACCGGCCCTGCGGACGGCCTCGGCATCCCGGAGCCTGGTCGGCGACGGGCGTCCGGACCGGCCGAGGCCGCTGGTCCTCCTACATGTACCCGCGGCCGTCGGCGGAATCATCCGCAGCACTGGTGCGTGTTCGGCGGTCGGGCACCCCAAACATCCGCCACGGCTCGGCCGGAACATCTGCCACGGCGCAGCCGGGAGGGGCGATCCGGCCCGGCATTGCGGCGGTGGCGCGGCGGCTGGGCGATGGCGGATGTTTCGTCGCCGCGCCCTACCGAGACTGGAAGGAGGGTACGGACTGGAGGGAGGGTACGGACTGGAGGGAGGGGTGGGGCGGGTGTCGGCTCAGCCGCGCGGCCGAGGCAGCCGGGCCGCGATCTCGAAGCGGGAAGGGGCCCCGGTCTTCGCGAGGATGTTGGACACATGGGTCTGGACGGTGCGGTGACTGGTGAACATGCGGGCCGCGATGTCCACGTTCGACAGTCCGTCACCGAGCAGGTCGGCCACCCGTCGCTCCGTGGGGGTCAGCGCCTGCCAGCCGGACTTCGGCCGGTCCCGGCGGCCCCGCACCCCGCGGCGGACACCGAGGGCGCGCAGCCGGGCCTCGGCGCGGCTGATGTCCCAGACGGCGCCCGGTACACCGTAGGCGCGAGCCGCCTCCTCCAGGCAGTCGCGGCTCTCGCCAGTACGAGAGGCCCGTGCGTGCAGGACAGCGGCCTCCTCCCACGCCACCGCCTCGCAGATGACCCGCCCGGCCTGCTGGTAGTGGCGCGCCGCCGCGATCAGCTGCTCGATGTCGCCCTGCGCGACACCGCGGCACAGGGCGACCGCGGCGAGTGCGCTGGGCGCGGTCGTACGGTGCCGCGCGACCTGCTCGATCGACCGTACGAGTTCCCGGAACTCCGCGGTGCGCTCGGCGACCGACGCCAGGCGGGCCAGCTCGGGGATGAGCGGATGCGTGAAGTTGGCGCGGATCGCGGAGTGCTCGGACCAGGCCGTGGCGAGCCGGTCGAACGCGGCCCGGGCATCGCCTTCGGCCTCCAGGACCAGGGCGTGGGCCACCGCCCGGTTGAAGGCATAGCGAGGCTGCCCGAGCAGACGTCCTGGCACATGGGCGTAGCGACTGGGGGCGGCGCCCCGGCGCAGCGTGATGATGTCCCCGAAGTCCTCAAGACCGGGCTGCAGCAGGAGGGGGTCGTCGAGGCGGCGGGCCGTCTGGACGTCGGCGAGGGCGTCGTCCCAGCGGCCGTCGAGGTAACGGATGGCGGCTCTGCCCGAGTGGTACCAGGGCAGGAACATGGCGCGGCCGTTCTCGCTCTCGCGCATGCCGAGGCCGAGGTCCAGGTCTCCGTCCTCGAAGAGGTCGAGTTCCATGCGGGTGAAGCCGCGGATCAGGTAGGGCGGCAGCCCGTATTCCGCGGCGAGCTCCGCGTCGCCGAACACGTCCGCGGGCAGTTCGGCGAGCAGGTCGAGAGCCTCCTGGTAGCTGCCGCCCTGCGCCATCGCGGTGGCCCGGGTGAACTGGCCGAGGACGACAGCCCGGGGCTCCCCGCCGCGCCGGCCGGCTTCGACGGCCCGCGCGCCCCACTCCAGGGCTCCGGCGTCGTCGGTCAGCCAGAACCGGCACAGGGCGGTCAGGCCCGCCAGCCTTCCGTGCAGCGGGTCGTGCCCACCGTGCTCGGCGAGCGCCGCCCCGCAGGCGTCGATGGCGTCCTGCAACCGTCCCTGTTCGTAGCAGAGCTGTGCGACGCTCAGCGCCAGTTCGGCGTCCTCGGTGTCGCGGCTCACCATCCGTCGCAGCATCTCCTCGGCTTCCGCGAGCCGCCCGTCCGCCCACAGGGCCCGGGCGAGGGCACGGTCGATCCGCTGGTCCGCGTCGGCGCCGGGCCCGGCGTGGGCGCGAGCCCTGGACAGCAGAACGATGGCCATCTCCGGTGCCCGCCGGGCCAGTTGGGATCCGGCCTCGAGCAGCCAGCGGACCGCCTCCCCGTCCAGCCGGTCGGCCAGCATCAACTGCTCGCTGACCCGTTCCACCCCGGCGCCGGCCATGGCGAGGGCCTTGGCCGCGTCCAGGCGCAGAGCGCCGACCAAGGGCGCCGGGAGTCCTTCGGCGCAGGCTTGGCGGATCAGCTCGTGGTGGAAGCGGAAGGCGGCGCCTTCGCAGACCAGGAGGCCGGCGGCGAGCGCCTCCTGAACCGGTGCGAGCAGCTCTGTGGTGCGCATCCCCACGACCGCGGACAGCTCCGCGATCTCGAAGCCCGAGCCGAGGAGCGACGCGAGGGCCAGCACGCTCCGGGTCCGCTCCGGCAGGGAGCCCACCCGGATGCTCAACACGTCGACCAGGGAGCCCGCCACGGCCCGGCCCCCCGCGCGTGCCGTGCTGCCGACACTCCGCTCGTCACTCTCCTCGTCACTCTTCTCGTCACCCCCTTCGCCGAGGATGGCGATCAGCTGGGTGAGGAAGAGCGGGTGCCCGCCCGCCGATCGCAAGGTCTCCAGGTGTTCGGAGGGGGCGTCGGCGCCGAGCCGGGCCTGGGCGAGTTCCGCCACGGCCTCGTCCGACAGGAGACCCAGCGTGATGTCGGCGGCCGGGCGCCCGGGTGCGCTGAAGGCGGCGTCGAGCGCGGTCGCCTGCTCGCCGGGGCGGGTGGCGATCACGAGCAGCAGGGGCAGTCCCACCGTGCTCACGGCGCGCGCCAGGGCCCGGGTGCTCGCTGTGTCCATCCACTGTGCGTCGTCGACGATGAGGGCCACGGGGCCGGCCACGCACCAGGTGTCCAGGCACTCCGCCAGCGCGTCGGCCATCGAGAACGCGTAGTCCTCGGCCTTCCAGGGGGAGGTGGCAAGGCCCGCGAGCAGGTCCCTGATCCGTGCGGGTACGGACGCTGCGGCCCCGGGGTCCCACGCCCCGAGGCACTCGCCGAGGAGGGCGAACGGCACGTCGCGCTCCAGCTCGCGCGCGCAGCCGGTCACCACCCGCATGCCCGCGGCGGCGCAGTCCTCGGCGAAGGCCTCCAGCAGGGCCGACTTCCCGATCCCGGGCTCGCCCCGGACCAGGGCCACCTGCTCCCGACCTTCCCGGGCGAGCCCGGCTTTCTGCTGCAACCAGGCCATTTCGGGACACCGTCCGACCAATCGCGTGCCGGTCATGGCGGCTCCACCCCCGTCTTCCCATCCGTTCACCTCGGATGATGCCGTACGGGTCCACGGGTCGACCGGTGCCGGTGACGCCGAGGAAGCGGCAGGGCCCGCCGCCCGGACCGACACCCCGGGCCAACTCCCCGACAGGCAGCGAGCCCTCGGCTTCCGGTGCGGAAGGCTCTGTTCCGAGCCCGCCACGCGGCGGCGTGATGAAGAACTCACCCGGAAGGCGCGCGGTTGACGAGGTCGGGTCAGCGAGGCCCTGGCCTTCCACGTCGCTCCTTGCCGGTCGGGGCGGGCCTGGCCCGGGCGGCTCTCATCTCTCGATCCGTGCAAGCCTGCGGCCTGCGCAGATCCCGCTATGCACTTCGCCCCGCCGCATGACGACGCTGCGAAGCGGCCAGGCTCGCACGCGCTGACGGTCGGTCGGGGATGTGTCGGCCAGCCGTGGTGGCCGGAAAAAAACCGGCGGATGTGAACGCGTATTCGATGTAGCGTGCCGCAGGATCACGTCGGGGGGCGTCGTTCTCCTCGGCACGTGCTGACCGGGAGGACATGTGAAACGCAGACTCGTACCCGTAGCACTCGGAGCGGTCGCGCTGACGCTCTTGTTGGGGATCACCCCCAGCACTGCCGCACCTCAGTCCGACGGCCCCACGCCCTCACCATCCGGGCAGAAGACGGCCGCCCCGTACACGGCCCTCGACCGCTCCGCCTGGACCGTGAAGCCCGGACCACTTCCCGCCGGGCTCGATGCCACGTCCCCGGCCGACGATGTCATACCCGTCGTCGCGGAACGCCTCTACGAGTTGGGGGCGGCCCGCGGATTCGCCCGTCAGGAAACCGACTACCGGGGCCGGGCGATCACCGTCCTGTGGAAGGGCACCCCCCCGGCCGACGTCACCGCCTACGCCGACAGTCGCCCCTACGGCGTCACGGTCACGGTCCGCACCGGGGCGAAGTATTCCCGCGCCGAAGCCGAAGCCGCCCGTACGCGGCTGCTCAACCACCCCGCCGCTACGCACCTCGGCATCACCTGGAGCGAGCTGAACGCCGACGGCAGCGGCGTCACGGTGGGTGTCGCCACCCGTACCCGGACCGCCGTCGACCCCCTGCCCGAGCTGCGCAACGCCGCCCGCATCCCGGACGTCGCGCTGAAACTCGGCGTCGAGAGGGTCGCCGGAGACGCCCTGCTCTCCCGGGGCAACGACGCCCCGCCGTGGAAGGGCGGCATCCGCACCGTCCACGGCGGCAGCCTGTGTTCCACCGGTTTCGCCGTGCTGGCCGGGTCCACGGGAAAGCTCCTCAGCGCGAGCCACTGTGACCGCTCCGGAAACCTGGCAGTGCGGGACGGGGCCGGGCAGACCATCGCCCCCGGCGGGACGTCCGTCGCGACGATCGACAGCATCGACTCGATGCTGATCGATCCGTCCACCTCGCCCGCCACCACGCCGCGCATCTTCCGCGGGAGCCACTCTTCCACCTCCACATCGCTGGTGAAGAGCTGGTATTCCAACTGGCCGGGCGACCCGGTGTGCTCCTCGGGTGCCAGCACGGGCGAGCACTGCGGCACCGTCTATGACGACTCCGACGTCTACGTGGACGAGAACGGGGTGAGGGTCGGCGTCGTCCAGGTGGCGGCCCCGGCCGGCAAGATCATGGGCGGCCAGGGCGACAGCGGCGGCCCGATGTTCAAGACGGTGTCCGGCGGCGTGCAGGCCCGGGGAATCCTCATCAGCGCGGACATCACGGCGGGCCCCATGACCTCCTCGTGCGGTTCCGTGGCCCCCGACGCCTCGGGCATCAAGTGCTCGCGTTGGGTCAACTACGTGCCGATCAGCACCATCCTGAACACATGGGGCGTGTCGCTGGAAACCGGCTGACACGCGGCCGTGCCGCCGTACGGAACCCGTGCGGCGGCACGACCGTCCCACCTTCGAGCGCACACCAGTCGTGCGCCTGGCGAACGGACGGGATGCGATGACAGGTCAGCTCGACATACGGACGAGTAGGACACTGCACCGTGGCGTAGCGGCCGTGGCGGGAATACTGCTGCTGGCGGGGGTCACCGGCTGCGGGTCGCTCACCGACGAACCTACCGCGGACCGGACACCGAAGGCGGCCCCCGTCAACGGGAAAACGACCGGTACGGCCAAGAACCCCGAAACGCCGCCCCGGATGATCCTCCGCGGAAAGGACGACCCCACGGCCGGCTTGCAGGGGCTCCTCCCGGGAACGCTGGTGGTCACGGATGAGAACTGCATAGCCGTGAAGTCGGAAACCGACGGAGGAACCGTTGCCCTCAACTGGGGGTACGGATGGACGGCCCGGGTCGAGGACGGCAAGGCTGTCGTCTACGACGCGGGCGGAAAGGCCTTCGCGAGAGAGGGCGACAAGGTGAGCCTGGGCGGAGGGACGTCCTCCCGGTTCGCTGACCATCCGTGCGCCGGACGCAGCATGTTCGCAGTCAACAACGCACCCACCGACAAGTAGAGCCGCCACGCACTGAGGCCCGCCCCCCTTACGGATGCTGTTGGTCGATTCGGGCCCTGAGCGCTTTGCCCCGTCGTCATACGGCGGGGCGAAGTGCTTCCCGGGGCTGGCGGCGGCGACACCGTGTGCGTGCCACTGGGGCACCTTCAACCTCTCCCTCCACGCCTGGGCGGAGCCGGGGGAGTGGACGGTCGACGCTGCCGAGGAGGTCGGCCAGCCGGTGGCCGTCCCGCGTCCCGGCGAGCCCTTCGAGCCTGCCGGTTCCCTTCCGACTGTTCCGTTGTGGCGTCCGATCTCGCGCCCCATCGCCCACCCGTGGCGTTGCCCGTACCGTCCGCCAGCGGGCGCCTCGTGTAGTCGTGCGCACACGGATCGTGCACCTCTCGAGCGGCGCGACACCAGGCGATCACCTCGATCCAGGCGATTCATGAAGGCGGCCTTACGCGCGTCCTGGTCCCCGCAGCCTGGCCGCGAGTTCCACGGGCAGGGCGTCTCGGTTTGCCGGGGTGAGGTGGATGACCTCGGTGTCGGCGCGCTGCTTGAGGGCGTCGGTGAACGGATCGCGGTGCGCGTGGACCGTGGCCACGACGTCGATGTCTGCGGCGAACAGGGTGATGACCACGTCCCGGAACGTATCGCACGCCAGTTCCATGCGTCCCAGCTCGTCGATGAGCACCAGCCGCCCCGTCGCCTCCCCGGTGGCTGCAGGCCGTAGCGACGGCAGCGCCAGCCGTTCCATGACATCCAGGTCGACGCCGTACCTCCCCACTCGCGGTGGACCGGGGAGGTCGACATGGGCGAGCACCTCCCGCCGGCCTGCCAGGGTTTCCAGGACGAAGCCGACTCGGTGGCCGGACTGTCGGATCTCCCCTGTGGTGAAGCCGGTGGCCGCGCGGGCGGGCAGCAGCGCGGCCAGCCGGCGGAGTGCGGTCGTCTTGCCCGAGCCGGGGCGGCCTTCGAGCAGGATCCTTGTAGGCACACTTCCATGGTCACCCCAGGCTCCCGGCGGCGGGCCGCGCGGGCTCGGCCGTACGGGGGTTTTGGCGTGCGGACCGGTGCCGGCGCCGCCGTCCGCGGGTATGGCGGCGCGCATGAGCAGAATTGACCTCAGCAGCACCGCGTTCGACGACAAGACGGTGATCCCCCGCCGGTACAGCGGGGAGGGGGAGAACATCTCACCGCCCCTGACCTGGTCGGGGGTGCCCGACGGAGCCACGGAGCTGGTGCTCCTGTGCGAGGACCCCGACGCGCCGGGGCCGACGTTCCTGCACTGGTTGGTGACCGGCATCGATCCGGGGACGACCGGGGTGGCGGAGGACCAGAAGCCCCGGGGCGGCCTGCCCTGGCCCAATGGCTTCGGGCGCATGGGCTGGGGCGGGCCCATGCCTCCACCGGGGCACGGGCCGCACCGGTACTTCTTCCACTTGTACGCCCTGTCCGAGCCGCTGCCGCTGCACGACCGCCCGGGCGTCGAGGACGTACACCGTGCCCTGAAGGGCAGGGAGCTGGCCTCCGGAACTTTGGTCGGGACCTACGAGCGCTGAGTGCGTCACCGCTGCTCGTAGCGCCCTTCTGCTCGGGACCAGCGCGCTTGGCCGCACCGGGCCACTTCGACGGCTGCAGTGAGCCGCCCGACCGTTTCATGCGGGAGCCGGGATGGGCGGTGCCGTGGCTGCGACCACCGCCCACCCCGGAGATTCAGGCCGCCTCGGAAACCGAGTGCGGATGTTCGTGCTCGCAGGCGTCGTCGATTCCGTACGTCTCCCATGCAGGGAATTCGTCCTCGGCGGGTACGGGCTCGCCCGGGTCGAGCAGGCAGGCTTCGAGGGCTGCCCGGAGGGCGTCATGGCGCAGCCCGGTGCCGATGAAGACGAGTTCCTGGCCCTGGGTGGTGTCCGGGCCGAGCGCGCCCGAGGGTTCGAAACGGGCCACCGAGCCGGCCTGTGACCACAGACCGGTGACCCGGGGGCGGCTGGCGAGCCGGAAGAAGCCCTTGGAGCGCAGAATCCGGCCGAAGGTGCCGCTGTCGAGGCCCTTGGTGACGAAGGTCCACAGGCGGCCGGGGTGGAAGGCTCGGTCGGAGCGGAAGACGAGGGAGGAGATGCCATACTCCTCCGTTTCCGGCACGTGGTCCCCGTTGAGCTCCTTGACCCAGCCGGGGGCCTGCTGGGCCCGTTCGACGTCAAACAGGCCCGTACCCAGCACCTGCTGGAGCGCCACTCGTCCGCGTACCGCCGGCACGATCCGGGCCTCGGGGTTGAGGCGGGTGAGCGTGGCGCGCAGGCGTGCCGCCTGGTTCGGTCCGACCAGGTCGAGCTTGTTGAGGACGATGACATCCGCGAACTCGATCTGGTCCATGAGCAGGTCGCTGACAGTGCGTTCGTCGTCCTCGTACGGGGCGAGTCCGCGCGCGGCGAGCTCGTCGCCACCCGCGAGCTCCGGCAGGAAGTTCGCCGCGTCGACGACCGTGACCATGGTGTCGAGGCGGGCCAGATCGCCGAGGGTTGCGCCGTCGTCGCGGGGGAACGAGAACGTCGCAGCGACCGGCATGGGTTCCGAGATGCCGCTGGACTCGATGAGCAGGGTGGTCTTTCCCGCGCCGAGGAACCCGGACAGGACGGTCACGGGCAGTCGGTCGTACGTCGTCACGGCTGCTCAGCCCTCGGGGCGGAGCAGGCCGCGCTCGTACGCCTTCACCAGGCGCTGGGGCACCTGGTAGACCGAGCCGTCGACCGTGATCGGGACGAGCTGCGGCGTGGTGGCCTTCCACTGGGCGCGGCGGTGGCGGGTGTTGCTGCGGGACATCTTCCGCTTGGGGACGGCCATGGGGTTCTCCTGGGTGAGTCGGGGTGTTGTCGTTGCAGGGCGGGTTTTCGCCGAGGTCTATCGGGTGCGGTACGGGAGCAGGGCCATCTCACGGGCGTTCTTGATGGCGGCGGCGAGCTGTCGCTGCTGCTGGGCCGTGACGCGGGTGACGCGGCGGCTGCGGATCTTGCCGCGGTCGGAGATGAACTTCCGCAGCAGGTCGGTGTCCTTGTAGTCGATGTGGGTGACCCCTGCTGCGTCCAGCGGGTTGGGACGGGACTTGAGCGGCTTGTGGGGGGTGGAGCGGCGGGCCATGCGTGTTCCTTGGGGTCGTCGGATCGTCAGGAGACGGGGTCGAGGAGGGAGTCGAAGGCGGCGGGAAGGGATTTCCACCCCTCGGGTCCCGCCGCGTACTCGGCGTCGGTGAGCAGGCAGGACTCCAGGAGCTGTGCCAAGCCGTCGCGGTCGAGGCCGGGGGAGGTGAAGACCAGGTGCTGGCAGCAGTCGCCGTGTTCGGGATGCCAGTCCAGTGAGGCGGCTGCCCGGCGCATCGGCGGGACCAGTTCCCAGGCGGCGTCCGGCAGGGACGCCAGCCAGGGGCCGGCGTTCTCGACGCACAGGGCGCCGCCCGCGGCATCCCAGGCCAGCAGGGTGTCGGGGCGGTCGGCGAGCCAGAACCGGCCGCGGCTGCGGGCGGCGGCGCAGCAGAGGTCTTCCAGCGCCTGGTAGAGGCGCTCGGGGTGGAAGGGACGGTGGCGGTGCCAGACGAAGGTGGTGACGCCCGCCTCCTCCGCCTCCTGGGGGAGCAGGGCGCAGGCCGGGTGCTGGGCGGCGGCGGCCGTTTCCACGTCGAAGCCGGCGAAGGCCGCCTGCGCGAGCTCGCCGGACCCGGCGGACACCCGGCGGGCGGTCGGGTGGAGTTGGGCCAGCAGGACGCGGTCCTCGTCGTCGGCCTCCCCGCTGTCGACGAGGGCGAGTACGGGGGCGTACTCGAGCTGCCGCGCCCAGGTGTCTCCGACGGTGCGCTGGTCTGTGGCGGCTGCCGCGAGGCCCGCGTCGGCGAGGTCGTCGCCGTTGACGAGGTACGGCAGGACGAGCGCTGGGTCCACCGCCGTGATCACACCGGTGAGGTCGAGTGCGCCGGCGCCGTGCGCGGCGACCACCTCGGCCATTGCCTTGGGCTCAACGGAATCCCACAGCTCGACGACGGCCAGTCGGGTCAGGCCGCTCCCGGCCAGTTGTTCCAGCTCGGGGACCAGGTCTTCGCGTAGCGCGCAGCAGGCGCAGTCGTTGACGAGGGGCGTCTCGCCCCGGGACAGCTCGCCCGAGGCGTCGCGCACCACACGCTGCACGGTGCCCTGCGCTGCCGCCGTGGCCAGGTCGTGGTGGAGGGCGACGCTGCCGGGGACGGCGTGCAGCAGCCTCTCCACGACGTCCTTGCGGGCGTCGGAGTGGAGCCCGCCAACGATGACGACGGGCAGGGTCACGCCTTGCTCCCGTAGCGGCGCTGGAAGCGCTCGACGCGGCCGGCGGTGTCCAGGACGCGGGCGGTGCCGGTGTAGAAGGGGTGGCTCTGCGAGGAGATCTCCACGTCGATGACGGGGTAGGTGTTGCCGTCCTCCCACTCCACCGTCTTGTTACTGGTGGCGGTCGAGCGGGTGAGGAAGGCGAAGTCGGCGGCCTTGTCGCGGAAGACGACGGGGCCGTAGGCGGGGTGGATTCCGGGCTTCATGACGGTGTCCTTCGGGGTGGTGTGCGGGTTCAGCGCTCTTCGCGGAAGTCGACGTGCCGGCGCACCACCGGATCGAACTTGCGCAGCACCATGCGGTCGGGGGCGTTCCGCCGGTTCTTGCGGGTGACGTAGGTGTAGCCGGTCCCCGCGGTGGAGCGGAGCTTGATGATCGGGCGTACTTCGTTGCGTGCCATGCCGCTACTATACGGGAATGGAAATCATTTCCAATAACCACTCCCGTCCAGAGAGGGGCAGGTAGCATCTTGTCCGCGCACTGCCAGCTGACCGGCGCCCGGCCGGGCTTCGGCAACAACATCTCCCACTCGCACCGGCGCACCTCCCGCCGCTTCGATCCCAACATCCAGCGCAAGCGCTACTGGCTGCCGAGCGAGGGACGCCATGTCCGGCTGACCCTCAGCGCGAAGGCGATCAAGACCGTCGATCTGATCGGGGTCGAGGCCGCGGTGGCCCGGATCCGGGCCCGGGGGGTGAAGGTCTGATGGCCAAGAAGAGCAAGATCGCTCAGAACGAGAAGCGCAAGGCGATCGTCGAGCGGTACGCCGCGAGGCGGGCCGAGCTGAAGGACGTCCTGCGGCGGCCGTCGTCGACGGAGGCCGAACGGAGTGCGGCGCTGGCGGAACTGCGCAGGCAGCCCCGCAACGCCAGCGCCACCCGGGTGCGCAACCGGGACAGCGTGGACGGTCGGCCCCGCGGACACCTGCGGAAGTTCGGGCTCTCGCGGGTCCGGATGCGTGAGCAGGCGCACGCCGGATTCCTGCCCGGAGTCACCAAGTCCTCCTGGTAGTACCCGTATTTCCTGGGAGCGCGCTTGGGCCCACATCTCCGGCGGGATGTGGGCCCGCGTGCCGCTCGCCCGTACCGACTGATGGGAAAGCCGAATGCCCAAGGGCCTGTTGGGCGTGGTGGCCGGCAACACCCCCCGTATGTTCGAGGAATGGTGGTGGATCAGCCACTGCGTGTCTGCTCGCCGACGGTGGTGCTCTCGGTGTCGCTCCATGGCCGGGATTCGGGCTATCCGGTGGTGACCCTGCGTCAGGACCTGCTGGCCATCCGGCGGGCGACGGGGCGGCCTCACGTCACCCTCGCTTTGCCTCCGGAGCTGGATGTCCAGCCGTTCCTGGCGGAGTTGCGGCAGCCGCGGACCGCGGTGAGTACGGTGTCCCGACCACTATGACCTCTCGCCGGTACTGGTCGGCGTCGACCCCGATTCCTTCCTGACGGACATCGGGTGTGCGTACCGAGCCGTTGCCCTGTGGGAGGGCATGGGCTCCGCCACTCCTCCGACACCGGCCGAGGTTGCCGCTCGCCAGGTGGAGGCAGCGGACGTACTGATCGTTCCGACTCCGGCGGCCGGTGGCGGTCGGAGGGTGGCAGGGGCTGCCGCGCTGGCCTGCCGCCTCAACCCGGACGCCGTCATGGCGTCCAGCGGGTCCGTCCCGCACGCGCGGGAGTCAACCCGCCGCCCCCAGTCGGGGATCGCTCGGATCGGTGTAGGGGCCGAGGTTTACCGCGCGACCCAGCGCCAACTGCGCACAACCCTGCGGCGGCCCACCAATTCCTCGTCCCGGAGGCCTGAGCGCCCAGCCCAGCCCATCTTCTTCCCGTGCCTCTTGGAACACCTTTTCGGGCCGATATTTCATGCTTTCGTTGAGGTTGCCCGGAGCTGGTCCAATTGTTCTTGTCGGAGCGCAGGGGTGACGCCCGTCCTGCGCGCCCAGGCCGCTGACGGGCGCCGCGGTCACCGGCTGGCGTGACGTGCCGGACGGCACCGTGCAGGCCACGCTCGCCAACGGCACCACCGCCGCAGGGGACTTCCTGGTCGGGGCCGACGGCATACGCACCGCGGCTGTACTGCCGGCGAACGACCTCGTAGTCCCCGATCTGGTCGAGCACCGTGTCGGCGAGAGCCGCGTACACGCCCTCACCGCCAGGGAAGGCCCCGCCCGCCGCACGGCTCCTTCGTCTTCGAGGCGCAGCGGATCGTGTCGCTGGCGCGGATCGAGCCGCCTTTCCTCTTCTTCTTGGTGACGTGCTTGTACATGTTGTCACCGGACATCCACATGACCCCGGAGGAGGGCATGCGCGCCCACCTCGACCTCCAGGGCGGGATCCCGCACGGAGTGATGCTGCCGATCCGCTGGGGCACCTTCAACCTGGCCCCGCACCCGTGGGACGAGCCCGGGGAGGGCAGCCTGGCGGCTGCCGCCGTGGCCGGTGCGCGGGCTGCCGGTGTCCGGGCTGCCCTTCGAGCCCGGCGCGGCCGAGCTTCCGGACCGGCCGCTGCCCGTCCGTGCGGAGTCCGCCCCGGCGCCGCGGGAGGTCCCGCGGCCGGCCGTGACCCGCGAGGAATCGGAGGCCGTCGGTTCCTGACGGCCGGCCCCCGGGACCGTACGGGAGGGCCGCCTCGATTTGAGGGTGCCTTGGGGGGGCAGCTGGCTCAGGGCCGGTCGGACCAGGAGAATGCCGCGATTCGCCAGCCCTCCGGGGTGCGGACGAACTGGACGGTCTTGGTTCCGCCGCCCTCGAACGGCTCGCCGTCCAGGATCCCCGACTTGCGGTACTCGCCGAACCGGGAGGCGATGTCGCCCGCGATCTCGGTCCGCTCCGAGGTCTCCCACTCGGCGAACTCGACCAGCCGGCCCCCGCCGAGCAGCTGCCGGCGGGGCTCGATGAACTCGTCCACCGTATAGACGGTGAACTCCGGGCCGGTCTTGACGATCACACCCCCCGGGATGACCAGCCGGCGGATCCGGGCCAAGTCGGCGGGCTTGCCGCCGCGGTTGTCGAAGGCGCCGAAGAACTCGGCGGTCAGCGCGTCGATTTCGGTCTTGGACATGGCGCGACGGTAACACCGCAAGGGGGTACTGGCCGCGGGGGCGGGGTCAGCGTCCGGGAGCCATGTCGTAGGTGACCCATCCGGTCCGGGTGGCCACCTGGTCGTACTTCGACCGGGCCCGGTAGTTGTCCTCGGCCGTGATCCACCGGACCACGCTCCAGCCCCGCTCGGCGGCGATCTCGCGCAGCGCGGCGAGAAGCAGATCGGAGGCGCCCGTACCGCGGTGCTCCGGCGCCACGAACAGGTCGTCGAGGTAGCAGCCGACGGTCGCGGAGAGCGGCCGTGCGAAGGGACGGTAGTGGGCCAGGCCGACGAGGCGGCCCGCGGCATTCTCGGCCACCAGGGCGTTCACCTCGTGACCGGGGTCGGTCACCCACGACCACACCAGTGCGGCGGCGGCCTCGGTCTGCTCCACCCGGTAGAAATCGGCGTAGCCGCGGTACAGCGGGCGCCACTGGGCGAAATCCTCCGGCCGGGCGGCGCGGACCGTGATCTGGGACATGTGAGGGAACTCCAGCGGTAGGAACACTCGGACCCGGGGAGGGCGGCCCGCCCGCCCGGTGAACCGATCATGCCCGATCAGGGCTGAGCACGCCCGGGCCGGCCAGCCCGTCCGGGGGCGCGGGGCGCAATCGGGCTGTCGTACGAGCGCTCCTTCGGGAGCGGGAAGCACCCCGGTGAAGTTCCCCAACTGGCCGCCGGGGGCGGGAGCATGCGGACTAGCGTGGGTACTCGGTGATCAACACCGGGTCCCGGAACCGCGCCGGGTCCGGCCCCACGTACCGAGGACGCCGATGTCCGGACTCCGAGCCGCCGCCCGCCACACCTCGTCACGCCACACCGTCGCCGGGCCGGGGCGGCAGATACGGCCTCAAGTCCTGCGGGCCGCCCTGCTCCCCACCCTGGCCGCCGGGTTCAGCGGCGCCGCCGCCGTGATCTTCACCCTCCAGCTGGGCGGCGGCGCCGGCGAGAGGGACCCCCGGCTCTGGCCGGTGCTGGCCGGCTGCGGGCTGCTGGTGGCCGGCGCGCTCGCCGCCGCGCTGCTCGGGGCCCAGCGCGCCGCCGAGACCGTACGCGACCGCTGCGAGGCACTGCGCCGGTCCAGCAGCCGGGGCCGGCAGGAGCTGCGGGTGACCGCTGAGCTTCTCGAGCACGGCGAGACCCCTGACCGGCCTGCCCGGGCGGGAACCGGCCGCCCGCCCGGCGGGGCAGCCGCCGCCACGGACGAATTCTGGCTGCTGGCCCAGGAGTTGCGCGGCGCCCGGGACCACGCCCAGGCCACCCTGGTCCGGCTGGCCGGACCGGAGGCCCGGCCGCCCGGCGGCGATCACCGGGTGGAGGTCTTCGTCAACCTCGCCCGCCGGCTCCAGTCGCTGGTGCACCGGGAGATCTCCCTGCTGGACGAGCTCGAGGACACGGTCGAGGACCCGGACCTGCTCAAGGAACTGTTCCACGTCGACCACCTGGCCACCCGGATCCGGCGGCACGCGGAGAACCTGGCGGTCCTCGGCGGGGCCGCGTCCCGGCGGCAGTGGACCCGGCCGATCGACCTGAGCGAGGTGCTGCGGTCCTCGGTCGCCGAGGTGGAGCAGTACACCCGGGTGAAGGTGGTGCCCCCGGCGGGCGGCACGGTCCGCGGACACGCCGTCGCGGACGTGGTGCACCTGCTGGCCGAACTCGTCGAGAACGCCACGGTGTTCTCCGCTCCCGACACCGATGTGACGCTGCGGGCGGAGCGGGTGACGGCCGGGATCGCGGTCGAGGTGGAGGACCGCGGGCTGGGCATGCCGCCGGAGGAACAGCACCGGATGAACGCTCTACTAAACGACCCGGACCAGATCAACGTCAGACACCTGCTGGCGGACGGCCGGATCGGCCTGTTCGTGGTCTCGGCGCTGGCCCGGCGACACGGCATCGCGGTCGAGCTCAAGTCCAACATCTACGGCGGCGTGCTGGCCGTCCTGGTCCTGCCACAGGAACTTCTGGGGGCGGAGGCCGCCGAGGCCGTCCCGAGCACTTGCCGGCCGGTTGCCGCCCCGCTGCCGCCGCTGCTCCCGGTACCGGTGTCCGGTCCGCCACCGGTCCCGGGGGCCGTTTTCGCCCCTGGGACCGGCGCCGCGGACCACGCGCCCGCCGGGCCGGACTCGCCGGCCGTCCGGCCGGACCCCGGCCCGCGCGACGGCAATGGCGACGGCAACGGCGACGGCGGCGGGGAGCCCGGTGGCGGTCCGACGGTGCGGTTCCCCATTCGGGTACCTGCCCCGACGCGGCCAGAGGCGGCGGAGGAGTCCCCGGCCGGCCGGCCGCCGCTGCCGCAGCGCCGGGCGCAGGCCCACCTCGCGCCGGAACTCCGCCGGCCGCCCGCGCCCCGGGCCGCCGCGGTCCCCGGCGAGGCCGAGCCCGTGCACGACCCCGGACTCATGGCCGCCTTCCAGCGGGGCTTCGGTCTCGCCCAGTCCGAGAACCCGTCCTGACCCCACCGACCACACCGACCCCACCGACCGCACCGACCACACCGAGCCCACCGAGCCCACCGAGCGAGGAGCGCCTCCCATGACCGTCGAAGCGACCACAGAGCACGCGGCCCTACCGGCCACCCGGCTGTCGGATCTGGACTGGCTGCTGAGCGGCCTGGTCCAGCGCGTCCCGTACACCCGCAGCGCCGTCCTGCTCACCGCCGACGGCCTGGTCACCTGCGTGCACGGGCTCGACGCGGACAGCGCCGACCACATGGCGGCGCTGGCCTCCGGCCTCTACTCGCTCGGCCGCAGCGCCGGCGCCCGGTTCGCCGACGGGGCCGAGGTCCGGCAGGTCGTGGTCGAGCTGGACTCCGCGCTCGTCTTCGTCTCGGCCGCCGGCTCCGGCACCTGCCTGGCGGTGCTCGCCGACCGCGAGGCCGATGCCGGCGTGCTCGGCTACGAGATGGCCATGCTCGTCAAGAGCGTCCGCCCCTACCTGGCAGCGCCGCCCCGACGCCCGGCCGCCACCCCCGGACGATGAGGACCCGCCCGTCCGGCGCCGCCCGCCGGGACACGCCCTGGCTCGACGACACCGCGGGCCGGGTGATGCGTCCGTACACGGCCAGCGGCGGCCGGACCCGCGCGGCGGTGGCCCTCGACCTGCTGTCCCTGGTCACCGCGACCGGCGTACGGCCCCGGCCGCCGCTGGGCGCCGACCACACCCTCGCTCTCCGGCTCTGCGCGGGCTCCTCGACCGTCACCGTCGCCGAGGTGGCCGCCCAGCTGAGGCTGCCCGCCGTGGTGGCCAAGGTACTGCTGTCGGACCTGGTGCAGGCCGGTGCGGTGACCGCCCGGGCCCCGCACTTCCCGGACAGACCGGCCGATGACCAGTCCCTGCTGAGAGCGGTGCTCGATGGCTTGCGCAGAAGACTCTGACACCCTCCCCGCGACCCTGAAGATCCTGGTCGCGGGCGGGTTCGGAGCGGGCAAGACAACTTTCGTGGGCGCGGTCAGCGAAATCGAACCGCTGTGTACGGAGGAACTGCTCAGCGGATTCGGCGCGGCGGACGACCCTCTCGACGGGGTCGAGGCCAAGACCACCACCACGGTGGCCCTGGACTTCGGTCGGATCACCCTCGACGACCGCCATGTCCTGTACCTCTTCGGCACGCCCGGGCAGCAGCGTTTCTGGTTCCTGTGGGAGGAGCTGTGCGCGGGCGCGCTGGGGGCGGTGGTCCTGGCCGACACCCGGCGGCTGGCCGACTGCTTCCCGGCGGTCGACTTCTTCGAACGGCGCGGCATCGGCTTCGTCGTCGCGGTCAACGAGTTCGACGGCGGGCACCGCTACTCCGCCGAGGAGGTGCGCGGGGCGGTCGGTCTGGCGCCGGGTGTGCCGGTCGTCCGGTGCGACGCACGGCTCACCGGTTCCGGTACGGGCACCCTCGCGGCCCTCGTCCACCATCTGCTGTCCACGGCCACGACCCAGGGGGAACGGGAAGCATGACGTACTACGAGTCGACCGGACATCTGCTGCTCACCCCGGTGGACCGGGAGGCACCGTCCCGGGTCCTGCGGCTGCGGGAACTGGGCCTGGGGGAGCGGTCCGACGCCGAACTCGACGCCTTCGCACGCCGGGTCGCCCAGACCGCGGGAGCGCCGTACGGCGGGGTCAACTTCATCGGGGAGGAACGGCAGTTCTTCGCCGGCCTGCACCACGGCCCGGACACGCCGCCCCGCGGCTACCCGGCCCGGGTGCTGGCGCGCGACCACGGCTACTGCCCGTACGTGGTGGCGCGGCGGCGGGCCCTGGTCCTGGAGGACGTACGGGACTTCGCGCGGTTCGCAGGGAACGCGGTGGTGGACGAGAGCGGGGTGCGCTCCTACCTGGGCGCACCGCTGACCGACCGGCGGGGCATCGTGCTGGGGACGGTGTGCGCGGTGGACACGGTGCCGCGGCGGTGGGGTACGGAGGGCCTGGCCACGATCAAGGCGCTCGCCGCCGAACTGGTCGACCGGATCCACCGGCGGGAGGACGGCGGCGGCTGGTGAGGGGCGGCTGTCGGTGCCGGCCCTGGACGACCGCGCGGAGCTCCGGGCGATCCTGGCGGCGGCCCACCCGGACATGGGCCCGACCGGCTGAGCGGCCCCCTGCGCCCGCGGCCCGAGCGCACCCTGCCCTCGGCCGGAAAGCCGCGCGCAATCACCCCGTGAAGTGCGGTATTGTTCTCATGCGCGTTCAGCCAGGGGAAACCCCAGGTCAGAGGCGCATCGGGACGTGGCGCAGCTTGGTAGCGCACTTGACTGGGGGTCAAGGGGTCGCAGGTTCAAATCCTGTCGTCCCGACTTGAAAGAGTCGCAGGTCAGAGGCCGTTTCAGAGCAATCTGAAACGGCCTCTGACTCGTTTTGGGGGACCCGTTGGGGACCAGCCGCGCACCTTGACGGGGTCAAGGTGCGCGGCGCGGTGGTCTGCGAGCGCAGCCGCTCCGGCAGGTTCCCGGCGGGCCGTGGCTGAGAACGGTCAGCCGGCGTTGCCGATCAGTTTCCAGGGCTCGTGGTCGGCGTCGGCCCCGGTGCCCGGGGCGCTGCCCTTCGTCTCCCACTTGGCCTTCCAGACCTTGCCGTTGTACTTGACCGTGGTCTGCTCGATCGGCTGGCTGGCCGGGGAGTAGATCTTGGTCGCATCCCAGTTCCCGGCGCTGCAGCCACCGGCCGGCGGGGTCGCCGTACCGAGTCCCTTGAGGTTGTCGTTCACCGGCGCGTACGCCGTACCGCCGATCGACAGGCTCGTGTTCACCGGACCGGTGATCGGGAGGAAATAGATGATCGGCAAGTCGAGCGACTTCCCGGCCGGGATGATCTGGCAGTAGTCCAGTGTCGTGCTGACCCGGTGGAACGTCGTACCGGGCTCCAGCTTCCACTGGCCACCCTGCGCACCAGTCTGCCAGTTGGCGTCCTTGACCAGCGGTGACGTCGAGGCCGGAATGTCGAACGACAGCTTGGTGTCCTTGCCACCGCCGAGGGTGCGCCCGGTGTTGTTGGTGATCCGGACGGTCGGCTGCAATGGCCACAGGTTCGCCGTGGCGGTCGGGTAGTTGACCATCTCGACGCTCAGGTTGGCGGTCACCGTCGGCGTGACCCCACTGCTGCCGGTGCGCAGATTGTTGTCATAGGCACCGATATTGCCCAGCTTCTCGTTCAGTCGGGTGGTCAGCGTGTACCCCATCCCGCACGGGGTGTCCGGCTGGACGTCCGCCGGGCAGGAGTAGTCGCCGCCGAGCTCCCACATCATCACGCCGCCCGCACCGGTCGACTTGACCAGATCGGTGACCGCGTCGATGCCCTGCTCGTCCTCGGTCGACAGGAATACCTTCTTCTCGGCGTTCCACAGCCACGACGTCTTCGTGGTGTCGTCCCAGTACCGGGTGTACTGGCCCGTGCGCCGGTCGGTGACGTCGGTCTCCGGCTTCAGCCCGACGCTGCGTGCGTAAACCGGCGTGATGTTCTTCTCCAGGTTCTTGGTGTGCCACAGCGGGTTCGTCCCGGAGCCGAGCTCGCTGCCGTTGTTGGTCTCGTCGTGCCAGATGTTGTCGATGCCGAAGGCACCGTCACCACACGGTCGCTTGATGCCCGTTCCGGGCTCGCAGCCGCTCGGCTTCCGCGACACGCCCCACAGACCGTTCGTACCGCCGGTGACGTTCTGCCAGCCGCGCGTGTAGTAGGGCACACCGATGTTGACGCGCCCGGCCTGCATCGCGCCACGCATGTACTTCATGGCCCAATCGGTGTTGAAGTACCCGATCTTCCCGTACTCCGGAGTGGCGTACTGATCGGACAGTTCCGGGTCCTTGCCGTCGTCGAACAGTGCCGCGTTCGGACCCACGACGTCGTTCCAGGTGCCGTGGTAGTCGTAGGCCATCAGGTTGGTGAAGTCCTGGTGGTCCAGCGCGGTCTGGTTCGCCATCCCGCGGGCCAGGTAGCCGGAGGCCGACGACGCCGAGGTGAGCAGGTAGTACGTGTTGTCCGCGACCGAAGCCCGGTTCAGCGAGTCCCGCAGCGTCTTCATCAACGCGGCGTACGTCGTGGGCAGACCCTTGCGACGCGGGTTCGATACCGCCCAGTCGGTGGGATTGCCGGTGTCCTCGAGGACCGTGGGGTACTCGAAGTCGATGTCGACGCCGTCGAACCCGTAGGTCCGCAGGAAGTCCACGACCGAGCGCGAGAACGTGTCGATGCCGCCCTGGTTGACCGAGCCGTCGGCGTTGGTGGTCATCGCGTAGAAGCCACCGGAACCGGCCCAGCCACCGACCGAGATCAGCGTCTTCACCCGCGGGTGCAGGCGTTTGTACTTCGTCAGCAGGTTGAAGTGCCCCCTGTAGGGCAGCGAGGGATCCATCTCGGCGCCGACCTCGCCGGGCCACTCCTTCTGGGTGGCGTTCGAGTCGACCTTGATCTGGTTGTTCTCCACCGACGCGAACGCGTAGTTGAGGTGGGTCACCTTCGACCACGGGATGTTCTTCACCAGGTAGTGCGGCGTGCCGTCGGCGCCCGTGCGACCACCGTTGAAGTAGCCCACGACCCGGCGGTCCCGGCCCTGACCGAGCCATTCCCGGCCGTCACTCTGGTAGACCTTGCAGTACGGCGTCGCCACGCCCGGCGTGGCTGCCAGACCGTCCGGCCGGCAGTCGCCGGACGCACCCGGCCGCGAGCCGCCGTCGTCGCCACCGGGGTGCGACTCCATCGGGTCACCGGCACCACCGTTGACACCGAGATCACCGGCACCGCCGTCGCTGCGGCTGCCATCGCCGTAGCTCGGCACCAGCCAGCCCTCGATGTCACCGGCGCCACTCGCCACGGCCGCCTTGACGGCGGTCTTCGCCGTCGTACCGGAGCGGATCATGGCGAAGTCCTCGATCCCGTCGCCGTCCAGGTCGGCGAAGGTCCCGACGGTGCCCTGGAACGGATCGTCGGCGCGGATCACGCCCAGCGACTTCCAGCCCTTGGTGACGCTCCACGGAGCGCCGGTGTTCTGCCAGGCCCGGACCTCACCGGTGGTGAACTCGACCCGGACCGTGTCGGCCTTGCCGTCACCGGTGATGTCGGCGAAGGCGACCTGTGCGCCGCGCGCCTCCCCCGGAGTGCCGAAACCCTCGACCTTCTCCCAGCCGCCCGGAGTCGGCATTCCCTTGCCCTTGTTCTGCCAGGCGGTCGGGAAGCTCATCCGGTCCAGCGTGATCAGGTCGTCGCGGCCGTCACCGTCGATGTCGGTGAAGTACAGCTCCGGCTCGTAGATGAGGTTGTTCGCGACGATCGTCGGGCTGTCCCAACTGATCTTGCCGCCGCTGCTGGTGTTCCGCGACATCCGCATCGCGGGGATGCCGGTCGGCGAGTCGGGGGGCATCAGGATCCGGATGTAGTCGTCCTTGCCGTCAGCGTCCAGGTCGGCGAAGTAGACCCGGTCCGGGTCGGTCCCGCGGTCGGCCGGGCTGATGTCGCCCAGCGAGACCGCGGTCCTGCGCGGATCGTCGTTGCGCCAGCCGGTGACCTTGCCGTCCGTACCGACCACCGCGTAGTCGGCCTTGCCGTCGCCGTTCAGGTCGGGGAACGCGATCTTCGAGCCGGCCGGGGCGGCGTCCCGGATCTTGCCGATCGGCTCCCAGACATACGAGCGACCGCTGATCATGCGCTGCAGGACCGCGATCCGAGCGCCTTCGGCGAAGGCGTCCGCGATCTTCCGGTGGCCGGCGTCGGTCGGGTAGATCTCGTGGGTGATGTCCTGCGGGGTGACCGCCCCCAGGTCGACCAGCACCAGCCGTGCGCCGCCCTTGATCTTGGCGTAGGCGATCGTGCGGAGCTCGCTGTTGTAGGCGTCGATCCGGGCCTGGTAGGTCGGGTTCGTCGACGGCGGCAGGGTCCCGAGCAGGACCGTGGTCGTCGGCGAGGCCCGGTGGATATCGTCCAGGAAGTTCCGCATCTTCCCGGCCGTCGCCGCACCGTCGGCACCGCCGGCCAGGTCGGCCGTGCCCGCGACCAGGGTCATCATGTTCGGCCGCAGTGTCCGCAGCGCGGGGATCGACTCGGCCTTGATGGCGTCGATGCCCTTGCCGTCGAACCCCATGTGGTCGGGGTCGCCCCGCTTGCCGTTCTTCAGCTCACCGACGAAGTCCGTGCGTTTGAAGACGAGCTCGGCCACGGTGCCACCGACCACTGCAATGGTGGTCAGGCCGCCCAGGATGGCCTTCAGGTAGTCCCGGAAGCCACCGTCGTCGGTGCTGTGTACACCGGCCGTGATCCCGTCACCGGTCGGCATCACCCGGAGTTCGTCGATCGCGCCGGGCGACGGGCTGGGAACGGGCGGCGGGCTGGTGCCGCCCGCGTTGAGCCGGCCGGACTGGGTCGGCCGGTGGTCGGAGTTACCCTCGGGCCGGACCGAGACCGTCAGCGCGTGGTCGAAGTGGGTGGTGACGAAGTAGTCCAGCTCACCACCTTCCTGGTGGGTCGCCTGCCCCGAGCCGTGGATCCGCATGGTCGGCGGGAAGCTCGTCCGCTCCTCGAGGACCTCCGGTTCGACGTTGAAGTCGCCACCGACCGTCGCGTTGTAGGTGACGCCACGCTGGTTACCGAGGCGCTCGATCTCGTCGTCGATGGCGTCCAGCAGCGTCCCGGAGTCGCCGCCACCGCCGGACAGGCCGTGCACGGTGAAGTACCACTCGTTGCCGAACCGCGCACCGAGTGCGTTCCGGCCGGCGTCGATGGGGTTGCCGACGACGATCAACTCGTCGGGCGCCTCGGTCAGGACGAGCGCGTTGTTGACCCGGCCGCCGATCCGGCGCGGGTTGGTCGCGTCGTCGGCGGTCTGCAGGAAGTAGACCTCACGGGTCGGGATGGTGCTGCGGTAACCGCTGTCCACGATCCAGGTCCGGTGCAGCACGGTGAACTGATGCGTGCCGCCCTGGCTGTCGGTCGTGGTGAAGGTCTGGTCGGGCTGTGCGTCGCTGTTGTCAGGCGGGTGCGGGCCGACCTCCTGAAGCATCAGGATCGGCACCTGCAACGCCAGCCGCTGGACCGTGGTCCATTTGCTGCCGCTCTGTGCCTTGTTGTCGGCCCCCTGCATGTTCCAGGTGATCAGGGGCGTGGTGGCCGGAGGGAAGTCGGTGGCGGCGGCCGGCACGACAAGCGACGCCGTCAACCCGGCCATCACCGCCACTGCGGAGATTAATCGGCGGAACAAGAGTCCCCCTTCTCGTTCAACAGATCAGGAACGAGTGAATCGTTGGAAGGTACATGGTTCTCGACTGCAAGGCTCCAACGTTCATGAGGATCTGTCAGCTCGCCACGCCCCTTGTGGCGAGTTCTCGTCGTGACTTCGGCGTCCGGCACGGGTGCGTCCGGGACCAGCGCTGACAGGGGCCACGGCTGTGGTGTCAGTCTGCCGAGCTATCCTTCCGGCCACCGCACACCGACTCGGAGGACCAAGAGAATTGACCGGCCTGCCTGACTTCCCGCTGCCCTTTCAAACTTCCCGTTCCATATCGTTCGCGACGCCCCGAACGCTGCGGGAACTTCAGATGATGCAGTGCAGCTCGCACATTCGGGCGAAGCCGGGCTGGTTCGACAAGATGAACGATGCCGGCATCGTCGCCAGGTGGACGCAGGAAGCGCTAGCCCAGGGCCTCACCGAAGCGCAGGTTCGTTACGTGCTCGCCGAACTCGCGCATTACGCCGCGCTGCGGGACGGGCGAACCGGCATCGAGGTGTCCGCCGTCGACGGGGTGTGGCAGTCGGACACACTGGTCGACGACCGGCTCGGATCCCGGCTGCGCGAGGCGGTTCGGGTTCTGGAAGATGTCCCCGAAGCAGAGCAGGACTGGCATCCCGGATCCGACGGCCAGGTGCTGGATCTGGTTCATCCCTCACTGTTCTGCCTGGTGAGAGAGGTGAGCGGCGCACCGGAGCGGGCTTGGCAGAACCCGACGGACCGCTACTCGAAGTACGAGTTCTCGGAGAAGTTCCAGTGGCTGCCCACGGACGTCGACGTCAGCGACGACGGCGATGTCGCCTTCCGTTCGTACGTGAACAATGTCCACCCCGAGACTCATCACGAACTGGCCTCCGTCCTGCCGGACCTGTTCGCGCGTATGCGCCCGCTGCTGGAGAACGTACTCACCGATCTGCGCCATCCGCGGCCCCTGCGGATCGCGGCCGATCCTTACGGGTGGTACGACTCGGAGCCGGAGTATCCGGACAAGTCTTCCTACAGTGATGATGCGGCCTACGCAGAGGCCGTCCGTGCATGGGAAAAGGCCCAGGACGACTGGTGGGAGAACCGCCACCCGGTCATCCCGGACGCCCCGGCCTTCACCCCGCCCGAGTTGCCCGATGCATCCGCCCGAGTCGACCTGCGGGGCCGCCGCCTTCAGGTCATCGTCAAGCTTGCCACCGTTCATCTCACCCCGGACAAGCCCGAGTACCCCGGCGGTTCCTGGCATGTCGAGGGGATGCTGAACGAGCGGATCGTCTCGACCGGCATCTACTACTGGGACAGCGAGAACATCACCGAAAGCCGGCTGGGCTTCCGGGCGGCACTCGACGACCCGGCCTACGAACAGAACGACAACGACGGTGTGCGTGAGGTCTACGGCCTGGAGGACGAAGACGCGCTGAACCAGATGCTGGGATCGGTATCGACCCCGGCGGGCCGCTGCCTGGCGTTCCCGAACATCTTGCAACACCGCGTCGACTCATTCCGCCTCGTGGACCCCACCCGCCCCGGACATCGCAAAATTCTTGCGTTCTTCCTGGTCGACCCGGCGGAAAAGATCGTCTCGACATCCGATGTGCCACCGCAACAGCCATCGTTCGACACCTCGACCATGACGCTTGAACAAGCCAAGGATTTCCGCGAACAACTCATGCAGGAACGCAAGTTCTTCGTCGACGAGCACAACGAGCAGCTCTACGAACGAGAGTTCTCCCTCTGCGAGCACTAGCTCGGCGGCGGCGCGCGCCGGTTTGCGCCAACTCCTCCTTTGTGCGGGCGAGTTGATCTGTTCTGGCCTATGTTCTAGGGGCTCGCAGCGGTTCACGGTTTCCGGTTCCCGTTTCACGGTCCGTCCAGGAGGTCCGATTGCAGCCCAGACGCATCCGCGCCCTTGCCCGAGCGTTACGCCGCTCCCCTCTGCTCATCGCCTTCGCCCTCGGCTCGCTGCTCGTCGGGGTCACCCCCTGGCTCGGCGTGGCGAGCCAGGGGCTGGGCGGCCACGGCCCGATATCCCGGTCGGCGCCCTTGCCCTTCGACCAGCAGACGGCGAAGCAGTCGCCGCACCACGGCGTGGCCCCGGCGAACGCCATGGAGCCGACGGCCCCCGTCCTCGACCGGACCGGATGGACCGCCACGGCGAGCGACGAGGAGACCGCCGGGGAGAACGGCCGTGCTGCCAACGTCCTCGACGGCAACACGGCCACCATCTGGCACAGCAAGTGGACGGGAACCCCCGCCCCGCTGCCGCACAGCATCACCATCGACATGCACCGCACGGCGGTGGTCTCGGCGCTCATCTACCAGCCCCGCACCAACGGGGCCAACGGGCGCGTCGGTGAGTACAGCATCAGCGTGAGCGCCGACGGCCAGAACTGGGGCAGTCCGGTCGCCACCGGCACCCTCGCGGACGATGCCGGCGCCAAGAGCCTCGGATTCGCCCCGCAGGGCGCCCGGTTCGTCCGGCTCACCGCCGTCACCGAGGCCGGCAACCGCGGCCCGTGGACCTCCGCCGCGGAGCTCAACCTGCTCGGCGACCCCGGAACCCCGGCCGCCACCGTCGACCTGCCCCGGACCGGATGGACGGCCACGGCCGGCGACGAGGAGACCGCCGGGGAGAACGGCCGTGCGGCCAACGTTCTCGACGGCGACGCCGCCACCATCTGGCACAGCAGGTGGTCCGGGACCCCGGCCCCGCTGCCGCACAGCATCACCGTCGACATGCACCGCACGACGGCCGTCTCCGCCCTGGTCTACCAGCCCCGCAACGACGGCCCCAACGGGCGCGCAGGCGCGTACACCATCACCACCAGCACCGACGGCACCACCTTCGGCGCACCGGTCTCCGCGGGCACCTGGCGCGATGACGACACCGTCAAGACCGCCACCTTCACCCGCACCGAGAACGCCCGCTACATACGCCTGACCGTGACCGGCGAGGCCGGCAACCGCGGGCCCTGGACCTCCGCCGCCGAGATACGCCTGAGCGGACCGGCCAACCCCGCCGCCCACGGCTCATGGGGCCGGATCACCGGCTTTCCCCTGGTGCCGGTGGCCACCGCCGTCCTGCCGGGCGGCAAACTCCTGGCCTGGTCGGCGTACGCGATCGACCGCTTCGGCGGCAGCAACGGCTACACCCAGACCGCGATCCTGGACGTGGCGACGGGCAAGGTCACCCAGCGCCGCATCGACAACACCGGCCACGACATGTTCTGCCCGGGCATAGCGATGCTCGCCGACGGCCGGGTCCTGGTCACCGGCGGCAGCAACGCGGAGAAGGCGAGCATCTACGACCCGGCCACCGATGCCTGGTCCGAGACCACCAGCATGAACATCGCCCGCGGCTACCAGGCCATGACCCTGCTCTCCACCGGCGAGGCCTTCGTACTCGGCGGATCCTGGAGCGGAGCCACGGGCGACAAAGCCGGCGAGGTCTGGTCCCCGGACACCCGCACCTGGCGCACGCTCCCCGGCGTCCCCGCCGCCACGGCGCTGACGGCCGACCCGGCAGGCGCCTACCGCGCCGACAACCACATGTGGCTGCACGCCGCCTCGGGCGGCAAGGTGCTCCAGCTGGGCCCGAGCAAGCAGATGAACTGGATCACGACCGGTGGGAACGGGAGCATCACCTCCGCCGGCACCCGGGCCGACAGCCAGGACGCCATGACCGGCAACGCCGTCGCGTACGACATCGGCAAGCTGCTCACTCTGGGCGGCTCGCCCGCGTACGAGAAGACGCCCGCCACCCGGCGCGCGTACACCGTGAGCATCGACGGCAACCAGGTCCAGGCCGCGTGCACGGGCGACATGGGCAACGCCCGCGCCTTCGGCAACAGCGTCGTCCTGCCCGACGGCAAGGTCGCCGTGTTCGGCGGGCAGGCGTACCCTGTGCCGTTCAGCGACGCCACGTCCGTGCTGACCCCCGAGCTGTGGGACCCGGCGACCGGAAGCTTCACCCCGCTCGCCACCATGGCCATCCCGCGCAATTACCACAGCGTGGCGAACCTGCTGCCCGACGGGCGGATCTTCTCGGGCGGCGGTGGCCTGTGCGGAGATTGCGCCACCAACCACGCCGACGGGGCCGTGTTCACGCCGCCGTACCTGCTCAACGCGGACGGCTCGGCCAAGCCGCGTCCCGTCATCACCGGCGGCGTGCCGCCGCAGGCCGCCGCCGGCACCTCGCTCACCGTCGGCACCGAGGGGTCGGTGGCCTCCTTCGTCCTGATGCGGGCCGCGGCTGCGACCCACTCCACGGACAACGACCAGCGGCGGGTCCCGCTGGTATCCACGGCCGCAGGGACCGGCACGTACACGGTGTCCATCCCGGCCGACAAGGGCGTGGTCCTGCCGGGTACCTACATGCTCTTCGCTCTGGATGCCCAGGGGGTGCCGAGCATCGCCCGGTTCATCACCGTCTCCTGACGGCACGCCCGCGGCGTCCGCCCCCGGCCGGGTCACCGGCCGGGGCCGGGCCCCGCGGCCGGGCACCGGCTCCGCCAGGTCCTCGCCCCGCGCAGCGGTCTAGCATGAAAAGGAAGGCGTCATCTCCAGGCCCGGGCCGCAGCGGCAGGGAGGCCGGTATGGGCTTCGACACGGCTGGTTTCGAGCAGGCGGACGGCTCCCGCTACATCCCGATCTCCGAGCACGGCCTGATCGGCGATCTTCGTACGGCAGCCCTGGTCGGCACGGACGGCACCATCGACTGGTACTGCTGCCCGCGCTTCGATGCGCCCAGCGTCTTCGGGTCCATCCTCGACGCCGACCGGGGCGGGTCGTTCGAGTTGGCCGCCGAGGTCCCGACCCGCACCAGGCAGTTCTACTTCCCCGACACGAACGTGCTGATCACGCGGTTCTTCGCCGCAGACGGGGTGGCGGAGATCCAGGACTTCATGCCCGTGGTCGACGAGTCGCGCGAGGCGGCCCGGCACCGGCTGATCCGGCGGGTGATCTGCGTCCGCGGAACCCTCCCGTTCAGAGTGCGGATCGCCCCCCGCTTCGGCTACGGCGCCGAAGCGCACACCACGCACCTCGAAGACCACCTGGCGGTGTTCCGCTCCCCGTCACTGACGCTCGCGCTGACCGCCACCGCGCCCCTGGAAAGCGACGGCCTGGACGTGTGGTCGCACTTCAAGCTCCATGAGGGCGAGTCCAATGTGTTCGCCCTCGACCAGATCAGCGACGAGGTCCCGGTCCGGTCGTGCCCGCGCGCCGAGGCACAGGAGCAGGCCGAGGCGACCGTCCGGTTCTGGCGCCACTGGCTGGCCGCGTCGCGCTACCACGGGCGGTGGCGGGAGATGGTGAACCGCTCCGCGCTGGTGCTGAAGCTGCTCACCTACGCGCCGACCGGGGCGATCGTCGCCGCACCGACCACCAGCCTGCCCGAGCAGATCGGCGGCGAGCGCAACTGGGACTACCGCTATGTCTGGGTCCGCGACGCCGCCTTCTGCGTCTACGCGATGCTCCGCCTGGGGTTCACCTCGGAGGCCGAGGCGTTCATGGGGTTCCTCTCCGAGCGGGGCATCCTGCGGGGCACGGGGGAGAGCGGCCCGCTGCAGATCATGTACGGCATCGACGGGCGCATCGACCTGCCCGAATACGAGCTTACGCACCTGGAGGGATACCTCGGCTCCGCACCGGTCCGGGTGGGCAACGCCGCCACCGGCCAGCTCCAGCTGGACATCTACGGTGCGCTGATCGACTCGATCTACCTCTACGACAAGTGGGGGCAGCCGATCAGCAGCGACCGCTGGGACGAGGTCGGTGCCGTGGTGGACTGGCTGTGCGAGCACTGGGACCAGCCCGACGAGGGGGTGTGGGAGACCAGGGCGGGCCGGCGGAACTTCGTGTACTCGCGGCTGATGTGCTGGGTGGCGCTGGAGCGCGCGATCCGCATGGCGAACCACCGCGGTCTGCCGGCGGACCTGCCCCGCTGGCGGGAGTCCCGGGACGCGATCTACCGGCAGATCATGAGGCGCGGCTGGTCGGCCGAGCGAGGGGCGTTCGTCCAGGGGCTGGACGACCAGGTGCTGGACGCCTCGCTGCTGATGATGCCGATGGCCAAGTTCATCTCTCCCACCGACCCCAAGTGGCTCTCCACCCTGGACGCGCTCACCACGGACCTGGTCTCCGACTCACTGGTATACCGCTACGACCCGACCGCCAGCCCGGACGGCCTGCACGGCCCCGAGGGCACCTTCTCGATCTGCTCCTTCTGGTACGTGGAGGCGCTGGCCCGCGCAGGCCGGCTGGAGGAGGCCCGGCTCGCCTTCGAGAAGATGCTCACCTACGCCAACCACCTCGGCCTGTTCGCCGAGGAGATCGGCCCGACCGGCGAACAACTGGGCAACTTCCCCCAGGCCTTCACCCACCTCTCACTGATCAGCGCCGCCTTCAACCTCGACCGCGCGCTGGGCTGACGCGGCATCACCGCCGTCAGATTCCGTGTGTCGACAGGCAGAAGGGATGACCCGCCGGGTCCAGGAGCACCCGCCACACCTCGGGCCGCGGCTGGAAGGAAGGCAGGACGGCGCCCAGGGCGAGCATCCGCTCCTGCGCGGCGTCCAGGTCGTCGACGCCCAGTTCGAGGTGGGCCTGCTTGCTGTGGGAAGGGTCGGGCCAGGCCGGAGGCCGGAAGCCGGCCTGGCGGACGAAGCCGAGCCCCGGGGCTCCCTCCCGCCCCAGAAGGACAAAGTCATCACTGCGGTACAGCACGGGCAGGTCCAGGGCATCGCCGTAGAAGCGGGCCAGCTCAGCCGGGTCAGGACAGTCGAAGTCGAAGGACAGCAGACGGATCGCCGGGTTGCTCATGGGGTTGCTCATGGGACCGGACCGTAGGCCATGACCCGGACAGGGTGTGTCCTGGTCATACGGGAGACTGGGTGACTGTGATCAGGACCTCCTCCCGGCTGCTGCGCCTGGTGTCGCTGCTGTCCGTACGCCCCGAATGGACCTGCCGTGAACTGGCCGAGCGCATGGCGGTCACCGACCGCACGGTCCGCCGGGACATCGCCCGGCTGCGGGACCTGGGGTACGGAGTCGAATCCGTGCCCGGCCCCTGGGGCGGCTACCGGCTCAGCCCCGGTGCCCGGATGCCGCCGCTGGTACTGGACGACGAGGAGGCCCTGGCCGTCGCGGTCGCCCTGCGCGAAGCCGCGCTCAGCGGAGTCCTCGGTACCGGGCAGGCAGCCCTCTCCGCGCTGCTCAAGCTGCGCCAGACCCTGCCCACGCACCTTGCGGAGCAGCTGAACACACTGGACGGCACGCTCGAACACACTCCCCGCTCCGGCGAGCCGCAGATCGACACGCTTCTGCTGCTGGAACTGGCCCGAGCCTGCCACAGCACACTGCGCACCACCCTCGCCTACCGGGACCACGCCGGCCGGGCCTCCGTGCGAGCCGTCGACCCGTACCGCCTGGTCCACACCGGCCTGCGCTGGTACCTGGTCGCCCGGGACGTCACCAAACAGGAATGGCGCACATTCCGCGCCGACCGAGTGGTGAGCGTACGCCCCACCACCGAACCAGCCGACCTGACCGATCCACCCGACGCCGCAGCACTGGTCTCCCAGGGGATCGCGAGCGTCACCTACCCCGTGTACACGACGATCCGCCTTCCGCTTCCGCTGGACCGCGCCCTGCAAAAGGTCCCACCCACCATCGGCACACACAGCCCCGACGGCACCGAAGCCACCCTGGTCGAGATCGGCGGCAACAGCACCGACGAGCTCGCCGCCTACCTCATCGGCCTGGCCACACCGCTCACCGTCCTGTCCCCGGACGAGGTACGCCAGGCACTCGTCCACCACGCCCACGCTCTCCTGGCAGCCAACCGCGCTGACAGCGGCCGGGTTACGTGATGAGCCCCGCCGTGCGCAGGACCCTGTGGGTCGCGTCGACGGCGAACACCTCGCAGTGCGGGCGGCCGGCCGCCCACGCGATGCCCTCCGAGCCCAGCGCGAACGCCGCCGTCGCCGTCGCGTCCGCCTCCGTGAGCGTCGGCGCGACGACCGTGAGGGAGAGCAGGCCGGTGGCCGGGCGGCCGGTCCGGGCGTCGAGGATGTGGGCGCCGCGTTCGTAGTGGCCGGAGGTGGCGACCGCCGCGTCGGTCAGCTCCAGGACCGCGCAGAGCCGGCCGGCGTCCTCGGGGTGACGTATGCCCACCCGCCAGGGGCCGCCGGCGGCGACGACGTCACCGCCGGCGTTCAGGCAGAACCGCCGTACCCCGGCCGCCCTCAGCAGCTCGGCGGCGCGCTGCACCGACCAGCCCTTGACGACGGCGCACGGGTCGAGCCCCCGGCCCGGCAGCCGTACGTCGAAGGCACCGCCGCTCGCCCTCCGGTACTCCTCGCACAGCTCCAGGACATGGGCGAGGTCGGCGCTGATGTCGGCGGCGCTCAGCTCGCCGCGGCCCAGGCGGGACACCTCGCTGGCGGGTTTGAACGGGCTGAACCGCGCGTCGACCTCGCGCAGCCACGCGAAGACCGCGTCCGCGGCCCCCTCCGGGACGTGTGCGTCGTCGATGCGCAGGGAGACCGGCAGGCCCATGACGTGCTCGACCCGGTTCATGTCAGGCGCCGCTCTTCCGGTCGAGGGCCGCCTGGAGGGATTCCTTGTAGCCGTCGCTGGTGATCGTCGCCCCCGTCACCGCGTCGATGTCGGCGCTCTGGGCGTCGAGAGTCGCCTCGATCAGCTGCGGCAGGGCCTCCGCGGTCTGGGGGTGCGGGGGCGCCTTGAGGGCCCTGACCGAAGTGATCCTGCCTGCCGTGAGCGTCACTTCGACCTGGACGGCACCCTTCTCGGTCGGGACCGTCGACCCGGCGATCACCTGGTTGCCGGAAGAGGATGACGAGGGTGTGGGCGGGGGCAGTGCCTCCGCCGGGGTCGGCGGCGCCTGGGCGGACGTACCGGTCGAGGGCGTGTACCGCCAGACCGGGATCAGGGCCGCGACCGACAGGACCAGGGCGGGCAGTGCTCGTTTCATGTGGTGTTCCTCTGTGTCTGCTGTGCCTGGTTCATCCGGCGAGGCTGAAGCGTTCGAAATGGATCTGTGGACTGGGTACGCCGAGCGTGCGCAGGGAGCGCAGCACGGCGCCGGTCATGCCGGGCGGGCCGCAGACGTAGATGTCGCGCTCGGCGAGGTCGGGGACGAGCGCGGACAGTGCGCCCGGCGACAGCGGGTCGGGTCCGGCGGGCCGCTGATCAGATGCAGCGACGCGCCCTTGGCGGCGGCGAGGTCCCGCAGTTCGCCGTAGAGGACCGCGTCCCGGGGGTCGGAGACGCGGTAGACGAGCACGGCATGCCCGTGCAGGTCCTCCAGGAGCGCGCGGATCGGGGTGATGCCGACACCACCCGCGATCAGCAGGGCGTCCGGGCGGGTGCGGTGGAGGGTGGTGAAGGCGCCATAGGGGCCCTCGGCGAAGACCCGGGTCCCCGGCAACAGGCGGCGCACGGACGAGGATCCTGCGCCGGACGCCTTCACCGTCAGACGCAGGTGGGTGCCGTCGGGGGCAGCCGACAGGGAGTACGGGTTCGCCTGCCACCAGCGGTCCTTCGTCAGGAACCGCCACAGGAAGAACTGGCCCGCACGGGCAGGGAGCCGGTCCAGGTCGCGGCCCGTCACATAGACGGAGACGACATGGTCGGACTCGGGTACGACGGCCGATACGCGCAGCCGGTGCCGGAGGTTCCGCCGGAGGGGGAGCACGACGCGGCCGGTGAACACCGCGCCGAGCGCGCAGCCCCACAGGCCGTACCAGTACGCGGTGGCGGTCGGCGACGTCGTGAACGTGGTGCCCGCCGCGACCTGGTGGGTGAAGGCGAGGACCACCGCGACATAGGTGTACAGGTGGATGAAGTGCCAGGTCTCGTAAGCGAGCCGGCGCCGCGCCCAGCGGGCCGAGGCCCCGCCGACGGCGAGGACGAGGACCATCGCGACGATCGCCCGCAGTACACCCTCGGTGGTCTCGGCCAAGTCGATCAGCTGATTGACCGGGTCGAGCGCGGACGCCTGGGCGTAGCCGAAGGTGATGAAGATGCCGTGTCCGACCAGCGAGCACAGCAGCCCGAAACCGGTGACGCGGTGCCAGGCGGTGAGCCGGTCCATGCCGATACGGCGGTCGAACCACGGCAGCCGGGCGACCAGCAGCAGCTGGAAAGCCATGAACAGGGCGCCGTAGAGGCCGCAGAGGCGACCGAGCACGATCAGCGCGTTGGAGGCGAAGCCCGCCTGGGAGAAGAAGTAGGCGACGGCTGCCGCGTTCGCGGCGAGCAGGGCGTACAGGCCGGCTCCGGCCACCACCCGGGGTCGCAGCGCCGAGGGGGGAGGGGGTGGAGCCGGCGTCGGGGACGGCGGTGCGGGTGTCGTGGGGACGGCTGTGGACACGGGCCAAAACCTCCTGGTCGGGTCGTTGGAGAGAGCTTGGCCGCCGGGACCTGTCGGTTCCCTGTCAGGAGACTTTCAACTCCGTAGCAAAGTGCCCCGGCCCTGATCAGCGGGGGCCGCGCCGCCGTCCGCGTGCCGCAAGATGGGCGGGTGGACAAGATACGAGTGCTGGTCGTGGACGACGACCCGCCGATCGCCGACCTCGTCGCGACGGTCGCCCGCTACGAGGGCTGGGAAGCGGTCACGGCCAACTCGGGCCGGGAAGCACTGCGGCTGGCCGGCGAGTTCCCCCCGGACATCGTCGTCCTGGACCTGATGCTGCCCGACATCGACGGCTTCGGCGTGCTCGACGGGCTGCGCGCGGCCGGGACGATGGTGCCCGTGGTGTTCCTCACCGCGCGTGACACCGTCGCCGACCGGGTCGCGGGGCTGACCCGCGGCGGTGACGACTACCTGGTCAAGCCGTTCGCGGTGGAGGAGCTGATGGCCCGGCTGCGCACCGTGCTGCGGCGCAGCGCCGGGCCGGGGTTCGAGCGGTCCGTGCTGCGCGTCGCCGATCTGACGATGGACGAGGACACCCGGGAAGTACGGCGCGGAGAAGACCGGTTGACGCTCACCCCGACCGAGTACGAGGTGCTGCGCTATCTCATGCGCAAGTCCCCGACCGTGCTCACCAAGGCGCAGATCCTCGACCACGTGTGGGAGTACGGCTTCGGCGGGCGCTCGAACGTCGTCGAGCTGGTCGTCAGCCGGCTGCGCCGCAAGCTCGACGCCACCGGCAGTCCGCTGATCCACACCGTACGCGGCTTCGGCTATGTGGTCAGGCCGGCCGCCGAATGAGCGCGCGGCTGCGCGACACGTACCGCAGACTCCGCCTCGGAACCCGGCTCGCGCTCGGCCTCGGCGTGCTGTCGCTGGTGGCGTTCGCCGTCGTCGGTACGTCCCTGACCGCGTACATGCGCGACTACCTGGGACACCAGCAGGTCGCCCAGTTGAAGCTGGTGCAGAACACACAGGCCAAGGACGCCGCCCAGCACGGCACGGTCAAGCGACAGCCGTACTACGGGTGGTACACGGCCGTGTACGACGTCAGCGACGGCACGGCGGCGCTGCGCCGGCCCGCCGATGTCCCGGACGACACCGGGGAGTTCACCGCCCTCGCCCAGGCGCGCGCCGACTCCGCCGGCGATCTGACGAGCACCGCGCAGCTCGCGGGGAAGGGCGCCTACCGGCTGCGGGCCTGCGAGGTCGTGCCCGGAGTCGTCCTGGTCAGCGCTGCCCCGATGGCGGAGATCGAGGACATCATGGAGCGGCTGATCACGGTCCAGGTGATCGCGTTCACGGTCGCCCTGCTGGCGCTTGTCGTCTTCGGGCGGATCCTGCTGCGACGGGGCCTGAAACCGCTCAGCGACATGGCGCACACCGCACACGGCATCGCCTCCCACGACCTCACCGAGTCGGCGGCCCGCCTGCCGCTGCGCGCCGACCGGTCCGGCGGCGGACCCGAGGTCGAGGAGCTGCGCACCGCCTTCAACACGATGCTGGAGCACATCGACGACTCTCTGGCCGTGCGCGCCGAGGCCGAGCAGCGGCTGCGCCGCTTCGTCGCCGACGCCTCGCACGAACTGCGCACCCCGCTGATGTCGGTGCGCGGCTATGCGGACCTGTTCCAGTACGCCGCCGCCAACGTCCCCGAGGAGCGCGACAAGCACCTCGCCCGGCTGCGTTCCGAAGCCGCCCGCATGGGCATCCTCCTCGATGACCTGCTGTTGCTCGCCCGGCTCGACGCCGCCGAGGTGGACGCGCCGCTGCGCCTGGAACCGTGCGATCTGGCGGACCTCGTCCGGCAGGCCGCCGACGCCTTCCGCGCCGCCCACCCCGGCCATCCGCTCACCCTCGACGCGGGATCCCGGCCGCTGCCGCTGAGCCTCGACCCCGTCCGCATCCGCCAGGTGCTCGACAATCTGCTCACCAATGCAGCCGTCCACACGCCTGCGGGGACACGCGTTTCGGTGACGGTGGGCGTGACGCCGGGGGCCGCCCGGGTGGTCGTGGCCGACACCGGGCCCGGCATCACGGACGCCGACCAGCGCCGGATCTTCGACCGCTTCTACCGCGTCGACAAGGCCCGCAGCCGCGAGAACGGCGGCAGCGGCCTCGGCCTCGCGGTGGCCCGCTCCCTGGTGACCGCGCACGGCGGCACCCTGACCCTGCGCAGCGAGCCGGGTGCCACCGCCTTCCTCCTGGAGTTGCCGCGCGTGGCGCTCTAGGCCGTGCCGCGTCGGTCGGCTCAGGCGATGGGGTGCGGGGCGGGAAGCAGCGGCCAGGTGGTCGAGAGGCGCATGGCGGACTCCGTGACCGCCGGGTCGGCCGATCCCTCGATCACGCCCTGAAGGAACTCGTGGGCCGCGGCCTCGTACAGCTCCGTGGTCGACCGCAGCCGGGCCGCGGTCGCTTCCCCACGCAGGGCTTGGCGGTCGGCGGCGGTCGCCTCCAGCGCCCGCGCCCGCTCCGCGGAAGCGGTGGCGGCCTCCCGGGCCCGCTGCAGCCGGGCGCGCAGCTCCAGGTGGGAGCGGTAGGAGTCGAGGTACGGGTGTTCCCGCAGCAGGCCGAGCAGCAGGCCGATCCCTCCGGACAGCAGGAGCAGGGAGACGAACATCCAGGTCACGGTGGTGAATTCGAGGTGCAGGCTGTCCACCAGCGTCGGAGCCGGTCGGAGGTCCTCCATACCGGCGACGCCTTCGAGGTCCGCGGGGAGCGTCATCGGATCACGTTTCCGGAAGACCAGCTTGGACCGCAGGTAGCCGAGGGCCCAGGTGGAGAACCCCCACACCGCGAGCAGCGCGATCGCGGGCAGGTTCATGCCCTTGGCCGACGCGGTGGCGGGCCGGCTGCGCAGGGCGCGGCCGGCGAGGTGGGGGATGACCACCATCACGACGGCCGCCGAGATGGCGAGCGTCGCCGACAGGGTGTCCGCCTCGGTGCTGCCGGCCCCGTGGAAGGGCTGGAAGGCGATCCAGTAGATCGGCACCTCCACGGCTGCGATGACCAGCAGCAGGCTCCACACCATCCACCGCGGCAGCCCGGGCCGCACGGGCAGGCCCTCCCACTGGGCGGCGTCGGACTGCCGGCGCAGCCCGGCGTACGGGTCCGCCGGGCGGGAGCCGGTCGGTTTCCGGCGGGCCCCGGGGCCGGCTGTGGAGGTCGCCGCCGGATTCGGGTCCAGGCTCTGCCAGTCCTCGTCGTCCGGCCCCAGGGCCGGTGCCGCGCGCGGATCGTCCGGCCCGTCGCCGATGTCCGGGTCGTCCCCGTGCGGGTGGTCGGCGCTGTCGGTGTCGTCGCGCCGGGCGCCGCGTCCGTGCCCGCGCCCGTCTCCGTCCGTGCTCTCGTCGAGGTCCAGATCGCCGAAGCGGGCGCGCAGCCAGCGTTCCTCCAGCCGTTCCCGGACGCCGTCCCGGAACCGCTCCCACCGCACGGCCCGGGCCGCGAGCCGGTCCAGCTGCTCCCGGTTGGTGTCCAGCCAGCGCTGGTTCTCGACCAGTTGCTCCGCCAGCCGCCGGGCCTCCGCCTCGGCCCCGGCGGCTGCCGAGACGGCGTTCGCCTCCAGGACGCGCGCCCGCGCCTCCTCGGTCGCGTGTTCCTCGGCCAGCCGGTTGCGTACGAGGTCGCGTACGGAGGCCAACCGGGCGAAGTAGGGCACCCGGTCCCCGCTGACCAGGACCCAGGGATCCAGGACGCCGGCCTTGGCCACCTTGGCGCCGCGCCGGCGGGCCTTGCGGAGCAGGCGTTCCTGGCCCGCATTGTCGAGGACCAGGGGTATGCGCTGCGTCCCGGTGGGGTACGGAGCGCGGCGGGTGGCGTCGGCGGTGGTGTCGGGCCTGCGCTGGAACGGGCGGGTGAACCGGGCCCGGCGGGGCGTGCGCCCGGGATCAGCGCCGGTAGTCGTCGTGGACACGGGCCTTGGCCCTCCTCTCCAGGATCTCCGTCCAGAAGGCGTCGAACGGCTCGTACTCGCTGGGCTTGGCCCGGCGGCTCATGCCGTAGCCGACCGGGTAGACGTCCATGCCGGAGAGCTCCGGCACCCCGCGCGGGCCGACCAGTTTCTCGACGGCGCTCGTGCGGGCCTCGGGGGTGGCGATGGATTCCGGGCTCAGGTTGAACTCGGGGTCGGCCTGTTCGAAGTCGCTGACCACGAGCAGGGCCGCGGGGCCGCCCCCGGAGGGCATCGCCTCGGCGGCGCGCGCGAGTCCGCCGAGGATGTCGGAGCCGCTCTCGGTGTCCTGTGCGCACTTCAGCATCGTGCGGGCGCCCAACGTGGCCCTGACCATCGCCTCCTGACGGATGGCCGCCACATCGTCGGTGCTCTGGGACGGCGGGTCGAGGTCCACGTCGTTGACCCGGCACCGGGACGCCTTGGACGAGCGGGTGATCGGTGCGAAGGCCATCGTCTTGCAGCCCCGGTCCTTCATGAACGGCACGATCGTCGCGTCGAGTTTGGCCTTCGCGTCGAACCCGTCCTTGGCGGAACCGGAGCCCGAACCGTCCAGGACGACCGCGCAGGGGGTCTTGAGGGCTTCGGGCTTATCGGTGGAGCAGCCGACCGCGGCGAGCAGGGCGGCCAGCGGCAGGGCGGCGAGCGTCCGAGCCCGCCGCCTGGCGCGCAGCGGGTGCGGATGGCGGGATGTCGTAGCCGTCATGGATGTCATAGCCGTCACGGGGTTCCCCTCCCTTGGTCGGCGGCGTGCCGCGGCCGGGGTGCGGACGGGCCACCCGCCCTGCCCCGGTGGGACTGCGTGTCGAGGATCTCCAGCGCCCGGGCGACGGCGGGTGTGCGCGCGTCCGGTGGCGGGTCCTGCGCGGGGGCGCCCCCGGTGAGCAGCCACGCGTCGACCTCGTCCCAGGTGTCGTCGAGCGTGACGCGGCCGGGCAGCCAGTGCGCGGGGCGAGCGGCGAACGGCGGGTAGGCCGGCCGGTCCCGTTCCGCCCGGGCCGGCGCCCCGGCCGCCTCCGGCGTCCGTCCCACCGGCGGGAGCCGGTGCTGCTGTCGTGCCCGGCGCAGCTCCGCCTCCCGGCGGCGGAGCTCGGCCCGGCGGCGCTCCTCGGCCCGGCGGTGTTCTTCGGCCCGGGCGGTGTGGACGGTCAGCCACACCGCGTCCCAGTAGCAGGCCAGGCGCTGGTTGGCCTCGTGGGTGAGGGCCGCAGCGCGGGCGCGGCACACCTCGGCATCGGCCCGCCAGGCCCCGACCATCGCGCCATAGCGGGCGAGCGCGGCCGGTGAGGGCTCGTCCCGTACGTCGTACTGGGTCACCACGCGCACCGACTCCGCATGGATGCGGATGATCGCCCGCCGCTCGTCCCGCAGCAGGCGGGAGCGCAACTGGCCGACCGCGCGCAGGGCGCCCGCCCGGGTCTCCATCACGAACGGGGTGACGATCTCCGGGAGGTCCAGGAGTGCACCGGGACCCGGTCCCGATGCCGGCAGCACCGGCAGCAGGGGGCGCAGACCGGGTGCGTCGAGTCGGCCGCGCCGCCGGGCCCGTGCGGCGGTCACCCGCCCGAGCCGGGCCCGGCGCGCGGGTCCCCTGATCTGGTCCGTGGCGATCATGATGACGGATTCCCCCTTCTCCGCTGCCCTTGCTCCAGATGGAGGAGGGTAACGGAAGGAAAGCAGAAAGGAGCCCGTAATTCGACGGTTTTCCCACTCCCGGCATCCTCCCCCCGAAGCCGCCCGGTTGTCGCCCGGAAAACAACCGGATTATTCTCCGGAACCGTTTGCGGTGGGCGGGTAATTCCGTTGATACTCGATTCCCGTCCATCGGGGGAGGGTGCAGTGCGCATCAAAGTCGGCGGGACGCATTTCCCGCTGGAGACGCTCGGCCCGGGCCGGCGTCTCGGTGTGTGGTTCCAGGGCTGTCCGCTGGCCTGTGCGGGATGCATGTCGCGGCACACCTGGGCGGCCGAGGGGGGCCGGGAGTCATCGGTCCGCGAACTGCTGGACCTGTGGCGGGATGCGCTGGAGAGGGGGGCGCAGGGGCTGACCGTCAGCGGTGGGGAGCCGCTCGAACAGGCCCCGGCTCTGGCCGAGTTCCTGGCCGGAGCGGCGCTGCTGCGCAGTGCGGCGGAGCGTGCCCGGGGGGTGCGGGACGATCCCGTCGACTTCCTCGTCTACACCGGCTACGACCAGGACGAGTGGGATCCGCCCCGGTTGCGGGCGCTGCGGCACGCGGACGCGGTGGTCGCGGGGCGGTTCCGGATCGCCGAGCCGACTGCGTTGGTCTGGCGCGGCTCGGCGAACCAGCGGCTGCTCCCGCGCACCGCCCTGGGCCGGGCCCGCTACGCACCCCATCTGGGCCGGCGGGTGACGGGCCCGGCTGTCCAGGTGGTGGTGGAGGCGGGGCAGCGGCCCGGTGAAGCCCCGTCCGCCCACCTCCTGGGCGTGCCGGCCAGGGGGGAACTCGTCTTCTACGAAAGGTGGTTGGGAGAGCGTGGGCTGCGACTCAGGGAGCGGAGCTGGCGTCGTTAAGCAGCTGGGCCAGCTCGGGGCGGCGGGCCACGAAGTGCACCGTCCAGTCCGGGTGCCGGCTCAGCTCTTCCGACACGGCCCAGCGCAGCCAACGGGCGGCCTTTACGGGGGGAAGGCCGCCCTGGCCGGCGCCGAGCAGAGGGAAGCAGATGGATGCCAGGGGAGGGTCGTACTCGTCCCGTTCGGCGTTCGCCTGGGCGAAGGCCGCCGCGACGGCGTCGGCCAGCGTCTGCGGGTCGACCTGGTACCGACCGCCGCCGCCGAGGGGCCGGACGACGGCGGCGTGGTAGATGCGGCGCACCCCGCGCTCCGCGAGGGCGCCCGAGGAGGTGGGGACGACGATCCCGGGCTGCACCGGCAGGCCGGTGCGGCCGTGGGTGCGCATCCAGTCGGCGAGTTCCCGGGTGAGCACGTCGTCGGTGATCTCGCCGCCGGCGTTGCGTATCGCGGCGGCCCGGCGCAGCGCGCCCGAGAGGGTCGGGCGGAACGTCTTGGACATCTCCATGTGCGTGTTCTCCGAGGACACCAGGATGTCGATGTCCCGCAGCAGTTCAACGGAGGACACGTGCACGGTGATGCGGCGCAGCGTGGCCGGCGGCAGCGCCGGTCCGGCTGCCCGGGCGGGGGGATCGGGCAGCGGTTCGGGGTCCTCGCGGCGCCCCGCCGGGCCGCCGGCCGCGGCCTCGCGGGCCAGCGCGAGGACCGCGCCCGCGAGTTCGGCGATGACCTCCTGCTCCTGGCCCCGGCGGAAGCGTTCGGCGGTGACCCCGTACACGGCGGCGGCGGCCTTGCGGCGCTCCTGGGCCGAGGTGCCGCGCCGGCCCGGGAGCAGTCCGAAGGTGTGGGCGGCGGCCCGGCCCAGCGGATCGGCCCGCCGGCCGTTCGCTTCCTCGGCCGGCGGGCCGGGCGGGACGGACCCACCTGGCAGGACGGACCCGCCGGCCGGGCCGGGTGCGGCGGCGAGCCGTCGTACGGCGGCCTCGAGCAGGGCTTCGATGCCGGCGGCCTCGTCCGCGGACCCGAGTGCGTACCCGGCCGCGGCGGCGGCCCGCCCCAGGGCCTCGGGCCGGATGCGTCTGAGGCCGGCGAGGCCAGGTCGGCGCAAGGCGGACAATTCCTCGGTCAGGCGGGCGTGGGAGGGCAGTTCGGTGCCGGCCGGGACCGTGGGAGTCTGCGGGCTCATGGTCGACACGATAATCCCGGTTGCCGGAAGAAGGAGCAGGACTGCGGGGGGACAGTCCGGAATGATCTATTCCAAGGATTATTCGAACTACGCCCCTTCGGGGTGGATGTCGCAATTGCTCCGGAAAATATCGTGCATTTATGCATTCCCCTCTTCACTCTTCCCACTCTCCCTCTCGACGGAAGGCGGAAGTCATGACGACGGTGCCGCCCACGCAACTGGACCCCGTGGGATTCGGTGAGGATTTCAACTCCGGACCCGAGGAAACCCGCCGCGGACTCGACCGCGTACCCACCTCGCTGAGCGAGCGCCTGGACCTGACCGAGGTCCTCAGCGACGTCCAGGGCCCCACTCAGGCGGTCGTCCTGCGGGTCAAGGACCGCGAGGCCCGCCACCGGGACTCCGCGGTGCCGCTGGTTCTCAAGTGGTACCACCGCGCCTTCGCGCCCGACCCGGCAGCGCGCCGGGTGCTGACCGGGGACCTCGGCGGCCACGTCGTACGCGTCCTGGAGCACGGGATCGCCGACGGCCACCCGTACGAGCTGCTCCCCTCCTACGGCGAGACCACCCTGGCCCAGTACCACGCCCGTCACCCGGGCGCGCTGCCCGCGCCCCTGGTCCACACGGTGGTCGCCCACCTGTACGAGGCGCTGACCGCCGCCCACGACAAGGAAGTCGTCCACCGGGACGTCACCCCCGACAACATCGTGGTGCGCACCCAGAACGAGGACCGCCTGGACCTGGTCCTCGTCGACTTCGGCGCGGCCCTGCACACCGGCCGCGACGAGGATGCCCCGCGCCGCCGGGACTGGAAGGGCAAACCCCTCTACCTCGCCCCCGAGGCGAGCACGCACCGCCAGAGCATCACCCCCGCCGTCGACTGGTGGTCCCTCGGCATGGTCGTGGCCGAACTCGCGGGCGGACGCCACCCCATCGACTTCCGCGGCGACGAGGAAGTACTCGCGGAGATCGCCACCCACGACCCCGAACTCCCGCTCGTCACCGACCCGCGCCTGCTGATGCTCTGCCACGGCCTGCTGACCCGGGCCCCCGAACACCGCTGGGGCGCCGAGCAGGTGGGCCGCTGGCTCGCCGGCGACTCCCCGGCGGTCGCGCCCCGCACCAGCGGCGCCGCGCCCGAGGACCTGCCGCCGCGCTCCGCCGCCGAGCCCTTCGCCTTCCTGGGCCGCGCCGTCACCAGCACCGAGGAACTGGCCCGGCAGTTCGACCTCCAGTGGCGGGCCGCCGAAAACCTGCTGGGCAGCCGCCGTGGCCGGGAACGGCTGGTGGCCTGGCTCGGACAGTTCGCCGACGCGCCCGACCGGTCCCCGGAGGACACCACGGAACTGAACGCGCTGTGCGAGCGGCTCGCCCAGCCCCCGGACCCCCCGACCCTGCTGCGCCTGCTCAACTGGATGGGCCCGCGGCTGCCCGCCTCCTGGCACGGGCTCCCGCTGGACGCCCTGGGCATCGCCGATCTGGAACGGGACGCGGTACGGGGCGACGACCGCAGCCGGGAACTGGTGGCGGTCCTGGCCCGCCACGAACTGCTGCCCCTGCTCGGCACCCGGCCCGGCGGCGAAGGCCTCGACGAGGTACAGCGGCGCTGGCAGGGCTACCGGCAGAGCTGGCGGCAGGCCACCGCGGACCTGTTCGTACGCGGCGGCCCGCGCGAGCGGAGGTCCGCGGACCGGCTGCTCAACCGCACCGGCGACCTGGACGCCCGGCTGCTGCTCCTCGCCCGCGAACCGGACCGCACAAGGACCCGGTTGCTGCGCCGCACGGCCTGGGACCCGAGCCGCGGGGACACCCCGCCGCACTGGTACCGCGCGCTGCGCGCCGACCCCGACAACCCGCTGCGGCTGCTGGCGGCCCTCCTGCTGACCGGGCCCGCCCGGCTCGAGGCCGAGCAGCACCAGGACGAGCTGCGCAACCGCGAGGTGGACCGGCTCTTCGCCGAGGAGATGGACGCCCGCTTCGAGGTTCTGCGGCGCTTGGACCGGCCGCCCGCCCTGGGCTGGGCCCTGCTGGGGGCGACCGTGGCCACCGCGCCGTGGACGTTCGTCATCGGGCTGGCCGACCTCCTCGGCCGCGCCGACCAGCGGGAGGTGGTCCTCGCCTGGATGCTCGCGTTGCCCGCCGCGGCGGCCGTGTTCGCGCTGGAGCTGTGGATCGCCGTCTACATCGGTCCGCACACCTACCATCCCGCGCGCTCCCTGGCGGGCCTGGTGATCCGCACCGGTGAACGGCCCGCCCGGGCCGCCCGCTCCCGCGGCCGGCTCAGCATGGCGGTGGCCGCGGCGGGCCTGGTCGCCGCGGGCGCGCTGGGCGTCTGGGCCGTCGCCCTGGCCCCCTGGGCCTGGCCGGCCGGGACCGTCGCGGCCCTCACGGCGTGGACCGTGCAGCGGTGGTGGGCGTGGCGGCGGCACACCCGGGACGCCCGGCAGGCCCGGGCGGCCCACCGGGCGGGCCACCGGACGAGCCGGGCCACACCACCCGGACCGGACCTGCCACACCGCCCGCCCGGCGCGCACCACCCGACCGGTCCGGCCCGCCCGGGCAGCGGTCGGCACCGACGGCCCGACGCACCACGCCCGGCCGCACCCACCCGGAGGAACGGATGAGCTACGGCCTGGTCTTCCCCTCGATCTCCGAGATCGTGCCGACGGTCGCCTACTCGGGCCCCGCCTCGACCGGCTTCGATGCTGCCGCGAGCGTGCAGGGGGTGGGCGATTCCGTCAATCAGACGTTCGATTCGCTCGCCGAAGGTGCCCAGCAGAGCGCCTCGCACGCCCTCGACGCCGCCGGCCACGCATTCCAGGAACTCCTGGAGCCGGCCGCCATCGCGCTCGGCGCGCTCAGCGGGGCCCTCCTCGTGGGCCGGGCCGCGATGGTCACCACCCAGGTGCTGGCCGCGGCGGCCGTCCGGGCCGCCGAGGAGCAGACCTGCCTGGAACGCGGCCAGCAGGTCGCCGCGGCCGTCACCGCCCAGTGGGAGGCAGCCGCCTTCGCGGCCGTACGGGCCAATGCGCGCCGGGCCGCGCTGCTGGCCCGGGTGCGCCGGACGGCCTTCCGTACGCTGCCGGACACGCCCCCGCCCCCGCAGCCCAACCTGCCGCCGCCGGTCACCTGCACCGGTGTCCGGCTGGACGTGCTGCGCGGGGAACTGGCCTCGATGGAGGCGGCGTTGCGGAAGGCGGAGGCGGCCCACGCGCGCTGGACGATGGAGCAGGCACTGCACACCGCCGACGCCCCGGAGGCGGAGGACGAGGCCTGGCGCCGGCGCATGCTGTCCCGCCGCGAGGCCGCCGTACGGGACGCGCAGGCAGAGCCGGCGGCGGGCACACCCGCCGCCCTGCCCCAGCCGCCCGCCGCCGACCGGCTCGGCCGGCAGCAGGCCGAGGAGTCGGCCGCCGAACTGCTGGCCCTGCTGGATGCGGGTGCCGATGCCAAGGACGCCGAGCTGGCCGTCGCCGCCGTCCGGCACGCCGTCGAATGTGCTGCGGAGCGGCCGGCCAAGGCCCGTATCCACCTTCGGGAGGCGCGCCGCTTCGTCGCGGATGCCAACCGGGCGGTGCGGGTTCGACTCGCCGCACAGGAGAAGGCCGCCGTCCAGCTCGACTTCCTCCTCACCGAGGCGCCGCCGGGCGAGCCGCCGCTGACCCCGGCCGCCGAGGAGACCGAACTGCTGCGCAGGGCCCTGGAGGAGGGGCGGCTCCTGGGCGCCGAGGAGCAGCGCGCGGTGGACCGGCGGGTGGAGGAACGGCTCTCGGACCTGGAGTGCCGCTACACCCGGGAACTGATGGGGCGGGCCGTCGCCCGGCTGGCCGACCCGGCCGCGGACACTGCCTACAGCGCCTCCGACGGCGCGGACGGACTGCAGTGCTTCGACCTGACACCGGCCGGCTGGTGGCCCGGACACTGGCTGCGGATCACCGTACGCAACGGCACGACGGAACTCGTGACGATGTACGAGGAGCGCCCCGGGCCGCGCGGCCCCGCCGACCTGGCCCTCGACGCCCGGCGCTGCCACGAGGCACGCACGCACCTGGAGGAACTGCGGGAGGCCGGGCGCCGGTGGGGACTCGAACTGCCGGTCTCCTTCACGGAGAGCGGGACGGCCGTCCCCGGAGTGCGGGGTGCGGACGGCGCGGTCGTCCTGGACACGGCCGACGCGCAGACGCAGCACCAGCGGCCGGCACCCGACCCCGGGACCGCGGCCCACCGGGCCAAGGGTCTCAAAGCGCGGCACGTGGACGACGACCGAAGGAGCACGGGCCGATGACCAGCTACGACCGCTTCGTCAAGTCCCCGGCGGCGCCGGGGACTCCACCGCAGGGGCCGCCCCCGGAGACCGTGGAACGGCGCGTACCGCTGTTCATCGAGGAGCTGACCGGAACGCTCAGCGTGCACGCGCAGTACGTCCTGTACGGCAACATCCGCGACCAGTACCTGGTACGGCCGCCCAGTGGCGACCGGCACGTGCCGCTGTTCGAAATGCTGTGGAACTCCCTGCGCGGGCAGGGCTACCAGGCGCTCGTCGCCTACGATCAGATCTCGGGCTTCTGGGTTCTCAAGGGGCCGGAGCAGGAGCTGGTGGAACACCTGCTGGCGGAGAGCGGGCCGGGCACGCTGCCGCGGATCGGCCGTTCACAACGACCGCCGCAACTCATGGAAGCCGTCACGCAGATGCAGGAGCTCGTGACGGGCTGGGCCGAGCGGCGCGCGGCGGCCCCGAACGGCGGACGGGAGCTGCCACCGCTGCGGGTCGCCCTGCTCATCGACCACGCCGCCCGGCTGACGGCCGACCCGGGCCGGCTCACCGAGGCCGAGCGGGACTTCTTCGTCGCCTGTCTCAAGCTGGCCGACTCCGCCCCGCTCATCGCCCCGAACCCGACCACCGTGCTCCGGACCGCGGACCCCGCCGGGCCCAAGCTGTTCAATCCGATCATCTGGCTCGCGGACGGCGAACGGGATCTGCCGAACTGGCTGATCTCCGGCAGTGAGCGGATCCGTACGATCGCCGTACCCGAGCCCGACGCCGACGAGCGACGCAGGATGGCGCGGCTGCTGGAGCGCGAGCACGCCGACGGGGCGGTCCGCGCGCGCTGGGACGAGGCCGGCCCCGCGGTGCCGGCCGCCCGGCGCGAGGCGACCGACCACGCGGACGCCTTCGCACGGGCCGCCGCGGGCCTGACCCTGCGGGCGATGCGGGAGAGCGTCAGCCTGGCGCTGGCCCGCCGTATGCCGTTCACCGCGATGCCCGACGCGGTGCGCATCTACCGGCTCGGAGTGGAGAAGAACCCGTGGCGGCGCGAGGAGATCCGGCAGCGGATCAGCGAGGGGGAGCAGCAGATCCCCGCTCGCGTCCTCGGCCAGGAAGCGGCCGTCTCGATGACGCTCGCCATCCTCAAACGGGCGGCGCTGGGCCTGTCCGGAGCCCAGGCGAGCAGCCCCGGACACCGGCCCCGCGGCACCCTGTTCTTCGCCGGGCCGACCGGCACGGGGAAGACCGAGCTGGCCAAGGCGGTCGCCTCGGTGCTCTTCGACAGCGACCAGGCCTACCTGCGCTTCGACATGAGCGAGTTCTCCGCTGCCCACTCCGCCGACCGGCTGGTCGGTGCGCCGCCGGGCTATGTCGGCTTCGAGGCGGGCGGCGAACTGACCACGGCGGTGCGTGCCAACCCGTTCCGGGTGATCCTCTTCGACGAGATCGACAAGGCGGACAAGGGCGTGCTGGACAAGTTCCTCCAGGTCCTGGAGGACGGGCGCCTCACCGACGGCCAGGGGGTCACGACGTACTTCAGCGAGTGCGTACTGATCTTCACCTCGAACCTCGGGGTCCAGCGCACGGATCCGGTGACCGAGGAGCGGCAGTGGATCGTTGCGCCCGGCACCCCCTACCGGGAACTGGCGCGGAGGGTGAAGCAGAACGTCAAGCACCACTTCGAGGCGGTGGTGGGCCGGCCCGAGCTGATGAACCGCATCGGCGGCAACGTCGTCGTCTTCGGATTCATCACCGACGAGACGGCCGCCCGGATCCTCGACCTCCAGATCGGCAACATCCGGCGGCAGTTGGCTGCCGAGCACCGCCTCCACCTGGAGCTGGCGCCGGAGGCCCGCGCCCAGTTGGCGACGTACTGCACCCGGGACCTGTGGAACGGCGGCCGGGGCATCGGGATGGTGCTGGAGACGCACCTGCTCAACCCGCTGGCCTGCGAGCTGTTCGACCGGCCCGGGCTCGGCTCGGGGGCGACCGTGCTGGTGCGGGAGGTCCGCGAGACCGAGGACGGACAGGTGGAGATCGAGATCGAGACGCTGCAGGGGGAGCGATGAGCACGCACGAGCTCGACGACTGGGAGGAGGTGTCGTCGCCCGCGCCGATGTTGCTGCCCGGGGCCGGGCCGGCGCCCGGCTCGCCGGGGCCCGGGCGGGCGGACCTCACGGCCGGCCCCCCGGTTGTGCTGCGGTTCCTGGAGGTCGCGCTGACCCTGACCGTTGCGCCCGGCACGGTGGTCGCACTGGGCCGTGACCCGGACTGGGCTCCGCGCACCGCCGCCGCGTTCGCCCACCACCACACCGTCTCGACACGGCACGCCGGGGTGGCGGTCGCGGCGGACGGCTCCGCGACCGTCACCGAGGAACTGCCGGGCGCCGCCAACGGCACCCGGCTGAACAAGACCGACCTGGTGGCCGGCGTGCCGTACCCGCTGACCGACCGGGACCGGCTGTGGCTCGGCCCCCGGATCAGCTGCGTGGTCCAGCTGGGTCGCCGGCTACCGGAGACCGGCTAGTCCTCCGGGACCGAGATCCGGGCGCGCAGGGGCTTCAGTATGGCGTTCACCTCGCGTACGTCGGCCACGTCGTCCAGGCGCAGGGCCACGTCCGGTTCGGTGAGGAGCGGGCCGCTGCCGCAGCGGTCGCCGAACAGCTGGAGGGCGGCGCGGGGGCGGCAGCGCTTGGACTGCCACAGCAGACCGTCCGCCCCCGCACAGTGCTCCCGGATCAGGCGCGCCCAGTAGCGGGTCTTGGCGTAGTCCTCCTCCTCGCAGTCCACGAGCCAGGTGTCCTGCCAGACCGCGGCCAGGCCCTCGGCCGTGGTGAGGTCGACCAGGGACAGCTCCGCGGTGGTGCGCAGCACCGACAGGCGGTAGCGGGAGGCCTGCGCCCACGGCACCAGCCGGATGCCCGTGGCGTCGTCGAACTCGACCGAGCGCAGCAGGACTTCGGACAGCGCGGTCATCGGGTCCAGGGCGGCGTACAGGTAGGGGTACGGGTCCTTCTCGGTGGCGTCGAAGCGGCTTCCGCGGAAGAACTCGTGGGCGAGCTTCGGGTTGAACCCGTCCGCGTCGTAGCGGTGCAGGTGCAGTCGCCACAGGCGGGTGCCGGCCGGCAGCGTGTGCGTCAGCGGATCCATCGGCAGCCCGGTGGGCGGGATCTGGCGGGTCATCAGTCGCCCTCCACCAGTTCGCGCGCGGCCCGGGTCAGTTCCTCGTCGGGTACGGAGCCGAGGAGTTCGGCCGGTACGCCGCGCAGCCAGCGGTTGCGGCCCAGCCACCAGTCGGCCGCGCCCCAGGGGTCCCGGTCGGCCATGAGCAGGCGGTTGATCCGGCCGACCACGGCCAGTGGCCGGGCGGTGCCCGCCGCGAACTGGAACCGCGGGTAGCGGTCGCCGAGTTCCGGGTGGCGCAGGCGGATCAGCCCGGGCTCGCCGGGGCCGGCCGCGACCTCGGCGGCGGGCAGGGAGGGCGCGGCCAGCAGCCGGGCGCGGACCGGGTCGGGCGACGCCGGCGGAGCGTGCAGCGTCGCCAGCAGGGCCAGCACCGGTACGCGGTCCACCTCCGGGCCGTCCGGGGCGCCGGCGAAGCGGACGCTGCCCCGCAGGGCCAAGGTCACCGGGTGCTCGTCGGGCAGGGCGCGCAGCAGCCGCCGCAGGCGGCGCAGTGCAGCCTGCACGGCCTGCGGGTCCGTGGCGCTCGCCAGGCCCTGGAGGAGTACGGCCAGCTCCTCCCGATCGGCCGGGTCGAGCGCAGCGAGGGTCTGCGGCCAGTGGTCGCGGAGCAGGGCGACGAACTCGTCGGGTGTCATGCGGCCGGTTCTCCTTCCCCTTGGTGTTCTTGCGGGAGGTGCGTGGGCCGGGGCGCCCCGCCGGGGTGGGGCGCCGGGTTGCCCTGGTGGATGAAGGCGCCCCAGAAGGCGGGTCCGGACAGCTCCGGCCGGGCGGCGGTCCGCCGCAGGTGCGGTGTCAGGCCCGTCACCGGGGGTCGGTCCCCGGCGGGGGCCAGCATCCAGCGCTGGGCCGCCCGCAGGGCGTCGGGCGGGGCCAGCCCGGCGGCCACATGGTGGTGGAAGACGGTCATCAGGACGGCCGAGGCGTCGTCGCTGACCTTCCAGCGCGAGCCGACGGCGTCGGCCGCCAGCCCGTGCACGAACGCGGTGGTGACGGTCAGCGCCTCGTCGTGGTCGCGGGTGCTCAGGTCGGTCTCGCAGGCGCTGAGGACGACCAGCGGCCGTCCGGCACCGGCGGGCCCGGCCGGGGTGTCGAGCAGTTCCGACACCGACAGCCGGCCGGCCTCGGGGCCGGCGCCGGCGGGCCGGCCCAGTTCCAGCACCGAGGAGCCCGGGTCCGCGCCGGCCGTGCCATGGCAGACCAGGTGGACCACGGCGACCGCGTGCGCCCCGGGGTTCCGCGCGCCCAGCAGTCCCAGCACCTCGGCCGGCGTGCCCCCGGGCAGCGGCGGTTCAAAGTCGCGGGTGTCGAACTCGCCGTACAGGGCCGCCCGCGGGTAGTACGCGTCGTGCACCGCGAGCACCTCGTCCTCGGCCATGTCGAGACCGGCGGGCACGCAGACCAGCGCCTGCCCCTCGGCGAGCGGCAGCCGCCGGCTCCGCGCCGCCCGCAGAAACTCCCGGCCGGAGGCGGCGTACGTCAGTACGACCGGCTCACAGGCCCGTACGGTCGCGGGTGCGCCGGACTCGCGCCACCGGTCCGGGACGGTGAGCCGGGCGGCCTGCCAGGGCACCACGCCCAGGTTTCCGCAGGCCACGACGGTCAGCCGCACCGGTGCGGCCGGCGGAGCGGACGCCGGTCCGGTGAGCAGGCCGGCCTCCCGGAGCCCCCGCTCCCACAGCCCGAGTTCGTCCAGGAGCGGCGCCACCACTCCGGTGCCGGCCCAGTCGCACAGCGCGTCCAGTGCGGCTTCCCAGCGCTCCATCCCGCGGCGGGCGGAGAACCGGGCGGCGGTGGCCTCCAGGTAGGCGGCGACCGGGGCGCGGCCCTGCGCGGACAGGGCGGGCAGCGGCAGCGCCCGCGGCGGCCGGTCCGGCACCAGGAGCAGCGCCCAGCCGTCCCCGTCCGCCTCGTCCTCCTCGCCGGGCAGCAGGTAGACGAGCGCGTCCGTGCCCGACCGGGCGACTGCGCCCTGCAGTTCGGCGACCTCGGGCACCCGGCCGTGCTGCCCGTCGTCCTGTGCGCGCAGCAGTTCCAGCGCCCGGCGGCGCAGTCCGCTGGGCAGTTCGGGCCCGTCGGGCGGGCCGTCGAGCAGCGCCGTCAGCAGTCCGGACGGCCCTGCGTCCGGCCCGGCGCCCCCCGCGCCGGGCCGGGCGTTCTGCCACTGCCGGGCCAGCTCCTCCTCCCCGAGCGCGGCGAGCCGTTCCGGCACGGTGGCTGAGACGGCCGCGGCTGCGAGCACGAGGGCGCGGCCGGCTTCCAGGCAGGCCACGGCCTCGTCCGGGCGGTCGGCGCGTACGGCCCAGGAGGCGGCGATCAGGCCGCGTGCGGCGCCGCCGCGGGCGACCTCCAGCCCGTGCTGGACGCCTTCTTGCAGCAGGACGTCGGCGGCGGTCGCGCGCAGCGAGTCGCGGGCGTCGGCGACGGCCTGCGCCAGGTCGGGACCGGCGCTGCGGCCGGACCGGGCGGCGTAGCACCGGGCCAGGTCCCAGTACAGCGCGGAGGCGGCCTGAGAGGTACCGGGGGACAGCTCGCCCCGGGCATCCTCCAGCTCGGCGATCGCCTCGCCCAGGAGGGCCGGGTCCGGTCGGGTCCGGTACTGGAAGGTGAGCGCCATGGCGATGCCCATGCGCGTGCGGATCCGCTGCTCGCTGAAGACGGGCGTCTGGCGAAGCGAGTCGCGGGACCGCTCCACCGCCACGGCGACCCGTTCGGGATCCGGGTCGAGGGACGTGGTGAGGGCCAGAAGCGGCGCCCACAGGGCGTCCATGAGCTGCCGCGCGAACGGGTGGGCCTGTGAGGCCTCATACGCCTGGTCCAGGTGGTGGGCCGCACTGCGGAGGGCGCCGCTGTCGGAGGTGGCCTTCGTCAAAGCCAGATGGGCGAAGCCCAGGAGGAAGAGCGGCATGAACCGGTCCAGGTCCGCCGACTCGGCCCCCTCCGGGGCGTCGAGATCGTCCAGCAGGTCGAGCACGTCCCCGATGAGCGCCTCCAGCGCCGGTACGTCGTCCGATTGGGCGGCCTCGGTGAGCTGCGACAGCACCAGCATGTGGCGGTTGGCCCGCAGCAGACTCTGTGCCCCGGGCCGGCCCTGCGGCTGCTGTGCGACCAGGGGGCCGACGCCGGGCGCGAGTGACTGCCGGAGGAGTTCGTCGGCCACTGCGGAGTCCAGGAGGCTGCCGCCGGTCATCGCGGATCCGGCGAGCAGCCCGGGGAGCACCCCGCGCACGAACCAGGCGAAGTCCTCGCCCTGTTCACCCTCCTCGGAAGCCTTGCGCAGCAGGCGCAGAGCCTCCTCGTACTGGCCGGCGTCGCCGGTACGGCCGCCGAGGAGAGTGCGGGCCATGGCGATCATGGCGTCGGACACCTGCACGCCCGTCGTCGGCCCGGGCCTGCTGCCCTCCTGGAGCAGCTCGGCGAGCTGTTCCGCCGAGAGGGCGCCGGGCTGGGCGCTCTCGGCCACCAGGCCCAGGAGCGGTAACAGCTCCTGCTGTTCCTCCCGGGTAGGGGGGCGGATATCGGCCGGGGACGGATCCCCCGAAGAGTTGGCCACCAGGTGCTTCAGCGCACGCATCATCGGTGCCATCGGCCCTATCAGCTGTGGGTCCAGACTGTCCACCTGATCGAACAAGCGCCGCAACTCGGGTACGTTCCCGGAGTGAAGGGCCGCCTGGAGTTCCGTCTGGAAGGCGAGGAACTCCGCCCAGGCGGGCGGCATCCCGCCCCGCTTGGTCGCGGCGATCTCGTGGGCGAGCTGTTCCAGCTCGGGCGCGGCCTCGATGAGGCCGGGGCCACCGTGCTGCTCCGGCACCGAGGCGTCCAGCATGTTCTGCACCGCCTCCAGGCCGAGCGGCGTGCGTGTGCCGTACCGGCCCGCCAGGAGGATGAACAGGTCCCGTGCCGCGGCGGTGCGCAGTTCGGTGTCGAGGAGCTCGCTCTCGCGGGCCCGGCGCAGCAGGCCGATGGCCTCCTTGCGGTCCGCCTCTTCGCGCCGCTCGGTCCAGCGGGCGCCGATCAGCGCCCCCAGCCGGGCGAGGACCGCCGGGAGCACCGCGTCGCCCGGCAGCCGGTCGATCAACTCCGGGAGCAGCAGACGCATCTCCTCGATGAGCGTGTCCCGCTCGGCGGCCGGGGGCCCCTGCGGGGGCTCCGCCGCCTCCGGCAGGGGCCGGGCCCCCTCGGACCGCCGTACCAGGTCCCGGGCGCGGTCGGCGAGCTCGCCGGTGTCCTGCCCCGCCGCTTCGTCCTGTGTCCCCAACACCCCTCCCAGGCAAGCAGATCCCGACCATCATGGCCTGTTCTCCCGGGGCATGGGGGGCGGTTGCGCGGACCTGCGGAACCCGCCCGGGAATCGACCGGAGAGCGCCCAGGACGGCCGCATCCGCCGGCGGTCCGCGTGGCAGCATCGAGGGAAGGGGGCCACGGCCGCGCGGACCGGCCCGCCCCACCCCCCTGACCTGACCGGACCCTCGCCCTGGAAGGTGGCCGCCCTTGACCGTGCTCCCCTACCTCGAAGTCACCGCCGCGTCGTACGCCGCCTCGTACACCGCCGGACTGAGGGTGACGGGCACCCCGGACGGCGCCGTGCTCAGCGGCGCCTGCCCGCGCTGTGCCTGCCCGTTCGACTTCACCTACACCCGCCGCGTCTACCGCCACCGGCCCGTCGGCGGCCGGTCCGCGCACATCGTCACGGTGCCCGTCCTGTGCGTGTGCGAGACCGAGCACACGGGGCGCCCCGCCGACGAGGAGGGCTGCGGCGCCTACTGGAACGTCCTGCTGGAGAGGGCGGGGCGATGAGCTGGCGGGCCCGCCCCGGCCCGGCCGGGACACCGGCCGACCGGATGGCGGCCCGCGGCGGCCGTCGGCTGCTGCACGAGGAACTGCCCCGGGTCAGGGAGTCGGCGTTGGCCTGGCGCAACGGGCTGGGTGCGCTGCTGGCCGGACTGATCGGGTTCGGCCTGATCAAGGGGCGTACGGACGTGGGGGCGCTGGCGGCGCCGTACGGTGCGATGGTCGGCGTCCTGATGCTGTGCGCGGTGCTGTGCGGGGTGGGCGGCGCGGTCCTGCTGCTGCGCGCCGCCCACGGCCGGCCGGCCGCCTCGGCACTGCCCGAACCCGCGCGGGGGACGCTGCCCGCCGGGCCGGTCACCGCCGGGCACGCGGAGGCGCTGCGCGCTGCTTCGGCCCTGACCCGCGGTGTGCTGGCCACGCTGGGCTGCGCCGCGCTGCTGACCGCGGCCGTGGCGCTGACCTGGTACGGGCCGGCGAAGGACGGTCCGCTGATCGCCGTCACCACCCCCGCCGGCAGCACCTGCGGGGAGCCGCTGCGCACGGCCGGCGGGCGGCTCGTGCTCAAGACGGAGGCGGGCGAGGTGGCCGTCGACCTGTCGACCGCCGTCACGCTGCGTGCGGTCGCCTCCTGTGCCCCGCCACCTGGTCCGCCGTAGGTCGGGAGCCTGGGGGAACGGCGGTTCTGCGCGACAGGTACGGTTCGGCTGAACCAACCGCCGCCCCCCACCGGCACCTGCAGAAATCCAGGACGTGAACACCACCAGAACCCTCTGCTTCGTCATCGCGGCGCTCGCCTCGTACGCGGCGCTCTTCTACCGGCTGTGCCAGGGCCGGCGCAGTTGGCGCGACAGCGCCTACCGCACGCTGATCACGACTCTGTTCTTCCAGTGCCTCACCTTCACCATGGGTGCCGTTGCCATGGTGAGCGGGTGTCTGCTGGGAGTCGGCAACTTTCCCATCCTCCTGATGCACCTGGCGGCGGTCGCCTTCTGCATCAGTGCGCAGATCATCCTGCTGCAGTGGGCGGCCGTCGGTGAGGAGGCGGTGCGCAAGACGCGTTTCTGGGTGATCACCGGAATCTCGCTGAGTGTGCTGCTGACAGCCCTCTTCTTCCTCGCCGACGGTCACCGCCGGGACCCGCTGGACTTCGACGGCAGCGGCGATCCGCTGCTCCTCACCTACCTCCTGGCGTTCATCGCTTCCCAGGCGGTTCCGTGCGTCACCATCTTCCGCCAGTGCGGCCCCTACGCCCGGATGACGGACAACGCCTCGCTGCGGCAGGCCTTGCGCGTGCTGTCCGTCGCGGCGGGGATCCTGTTCCTCTATTCCCTGGTCAGGGTGGTCAACGTCCTGACCATCGCAGCCGGGTACGAGATCGGGATCTGGAAGGAGGCCGCCGCTTCCGTCCTGAACGCACTGGGGATCGTCGCCCTCTCGCTCAGCTTCACCATGTCCGCCTGGGCCCCCTCGGCCGCCAGGCTGGTGGAGTGGGCGCGCACGTACCGGTCGTACCGGGCCCTCTATCCGCTCTGGCGGGACCTCTACGAGTCCTCTCCGGACATCGCCCTGGAGCCGCCCGGGCCTTCGGTCTCCGACCTCGACTACCGGCTCCACCGGCGGGTCGTGGAGATACGCGACGGCTGGCGGGACCTGCGCCCGTACATCGAACGCACCACCCGCGCCGCCGTCGGTGGACCGGGCGGGGAGGCGAGTGCGGAGTTCCGGCAGGCGTACGCCGAAGCGGCGCAGATCAGGCAGGCCCTGCAGGCCAAGCGGACGGGCATCATCCCGCCGGACAACAAGGACGCCGGCGACTTCGACGACCGCGACACGGACAATTTCCCGGCCGAGGTCGCCTGGCTCACGAAAGTCGCTGCTGCCTACAGTAAGCTCGGCAGGGCGAGTTGAGAGCTCCCGCCCGGTTTGCATCCCCCGTCAAACCGGGCGGGTTTCCTCGTTCCCCCGTGTTCCCCCCCCCGTTTCCCCCGTTCCCCCGCTTTCCTGTCGGGCCGGACGGGTGGCTCCCGTCCTGACCTTCCAGTCCCCCGTGATGCCGACATCACCGGCAACCGACTTGGCGACCCCCGTGCGTCAAGTTAGCTGCCAGCTATCGGCGAGACCCAACGTTGGCGGAGTCCGGCCTGATTGTCAACTGGCCGCTAATCTGTGAAACTCCTCCATAGCCAAGGGCTAATTCGAGGAGGGTACGGGGGGACGCTTCACCATGACCGAGACCGATAGCGGGAACGAGAACGAGAACCGGGCCGAGAACGGGGCCGAGACGGGGAACGAGGCCGCCGACGACCGGCCGCTGCTCGCAGTGCGCCTCGACGACCTGTTCAAGACGGTCCGCCCCAAGGGCAGGCACTGGACCAATGCCGAGGTGGCGGAGGAGCTGAAGCGGGCCAGCCCCGAGCTCAAGGTCGGCGGCGTGTACCTGTCGCAGCTGCGGACGGGGAAACGCTCCAACCCCTCGCCCGACCTGCTGGCCGCCCTCGCCCGCTTCTTCGGGGTCTCGGTCGCCTACTTCTTCGACGACAAGGTTGCCGAATCGGTGCTGGCCCAGGTCGCCGCCATCGAGGCACTGCGGCAGTCCGGGGTCCGCGCCGTGGCCATGCGCGCGGCCGGCATGAAGAAGGAGAACCTCCAGGCCATTACGGCCATCATGGACCAGTACCGGCAGATGCAGGGCCTGCCCCCCGTCACCGACACCACCGACCCCGACCCCGAATGAGGGGGCGCTGCGGTCACCGGGTCGGGGTCTCCGTAGTGCTCCGGTCCTCCGTCGTGCTCCGCTCCTCCCCGTCCCCGGCGAGGAAGTCCGCCACGGCCATCGCGAAGAGCAGCGCAAGCGCGATGCCGAAGATGACCCATCCGGTCGGATAGCTCCACAGGACGAAGGTCAGTACGGCCGCGGCCACCAGGATCCAGGTGATCCAGGTGCGGTGGCGCCGGACGAACGGACCCACCGGGCCGGTGCGCAGCCCCGCGTGGTCCGCCGTGTGGCGGACCGCGTCGATGCCCGAGTACCAGAGCCGGCGTACGAGCGTGGCCCAGCGGCCGGGTCCGGTCAGCCAGGCGGCCAGCGCGACCACCACACCGAGCACCACGATCATCCGGACCGTCACACGGAGGTAGTGCGTCAGTGCGTCGTACACGCTCCCCGCCGCGGGCTGCGAGACGGTGTCCGGCAGCGAGTTCAGGTAGACCACCCGGAAGACGGACAGGGCGACGCCGAGCATGAGCACGGCGAAGGCGAAGGCGAGTGCCGCCACCACGAGGACGCGGCGGCGGTGGCGGGACAGCAGGACCCCGGCGGCGACCAGCAGCACCGAGAGCACCGGCAGCCAGGTGCCGGCCATCTGGAGCAGACGGAATCCGGTCTTCACCTTGCCGATGTCGTCCGACCGCAGGACCGTGAAGTCGGTGTGCACCTGGGGGATCTTCCCGGCCGCCGTCATTCCCTCCTCGACCAGCCGCTGTTTGACCTGCTCGACCACCGGGGCCAGATCAACGGTCACCGAGTCGTTCTTGATCTCCACTGCGCCGTCGCCGCTGCCCGTGAGGGCCTTGACCACCGCGGTGTGGATGCGGCGGTTGGCCTCGGTCCAGATCTGCTCGAAGGTTTCGGAGGCGATGATGTCCTGCGACTTGTCCTTGACGAAACTGCGGACGGCGTTCTCCAGTGAGTCGCCGAGCTTGCCCAGCGCCTTGTCCAGGAGCGGCCGGTCGTCGGGGGCCACGCCTTCCAGCAGGGTCGGGATGTCGATGTGCTCCATCACCGCGTTGGTGACCCGGTTTGCCGCGGCGGCCTGGACGTCCGGGTCGGAGGCGAGCGGGGCGACCGTCTGCACGTACCGGTCGGTGTCGCCGATCTGGCTCGACGCCCAGGCCGCGACCGCGGCGAGCGGGGCGAGCAGGCAGCCGACGACGATGAGCAGCGCCGCGAAGAAGGCCCGCCAGCGGTGGTGGGGCTCGCGGGCTTTCCTGTCGGCCTCGAGCGCTACCACCCGGGAGCGGAGCTCCACGAGTTCGGAGTGCTCGTCGCCCGTGCCGGGCGTACGAGCGGGCCCCGCGCCGGGGCCCGCTGCACCTTCGTCCGTCATGGCGGGTCCTCACCTGTGGCTGTGGGTTCGCTTCCCACTGGACCGCGCGGGGCGGGTGGACGCGAGCGGTGCGCGTCCGAACGGGGGACGGCCGTCAGACGTGCTCGGGGTGGGGAGCCATGCACAGCGCCCAGATGATGATGATGTCGAGGGCGATCAGAATCAGTGCCCAGAACGGCGCGTACGGCAGCCACATGAAGTTCACGATCATGACCAGTGAGGCCAGCACCACACCGGCGATCCTGGCCCACTTGTGATCCTGGAGCACCGCCGCGCCGGCGCAGACCACGAATGCGCCCAGGATCACGTGGATCCAGCCCCACCCGGTGAGGTCGAAGGCGTAGATGTAGTTGCGGGTGTAGATGAACACCTCGTCGTTGGCGAGGGCGGCGATGCCCTCGACGATGCCGATGAAGCCACCGATGATCATCATGGCGCCGGCGAACAGCAGCCAGCCGCTTCCCATGCCGCCGGCCTTCGCCGTGCTCTTCCCGGCGGCACCGGAGTGGGCTGCGCCCACGTTACTGGTCATGACAGGCTCCTTCCCGCGGGACGCATCAGCCGAGGATCTTCTGCTTCTGGGCCGCGAACTCCTCCTCGGTCAGCAGGCCCTGGGCCTTCAGGTCACCCAACTGCTTGAGCTGGTCCATCTTGGTGCTCATGTCGTCGCCGGGCGGGGGTGCGGGCGCGGGCTCGGGAGGGGGCGGGGCGGCCTGCTGCTGTTGCTGCGCCTGCTCCTGCTCGTCCTTCTGGGCCCAGCGGCCCGCCTGCCGTCGCGACACGCGGTTGGACACGGCGGTCGCCGTTCCGGCGACCACTGCGGTGCGGGCGACGCCACGGAGAAGTCCCATGTCACTCAACTCCCCACGTCTGTACGGGCAGAGCCCGGAGTCAGGCGGTCCGCCCACCCGGGGTCGGTGCCCTCGACGGCGTCCAGCGAGGCCAGCAGCGCCTGGACGGGAATGCGTCCGCCCGCCACCAGCTGCGCGCCGCTGCGCCGCATGGCCTGGGCGAAGGGTGCCGCCCAGAGGTTCTCGTACACCAGGATTCCCGCGGAATTGCCGGGTTCCAGCGCGGCACCGGCCTCGTCGGCGTCCGCCTGGTCCAGCAGCCCGGACGAGGCTCCCGCGAAGACGGAGAGGTCCACCTCGTCCCCGAGGTCCGTCAGCTCGACTGCGGTGACCGTGCCGTCCTCGTCCTTGCGGACGAAGAGGAGATCGAGAATGCGGATGATCTTGCGGTCGACCAGATCGAGGAGCAGGGGGAAACCCTCGCCCGTCATCCGGTTCCCGGGAAATTCGACGACCAGGTAGTCGACGGGGCCCATCTCTTCCAGCTCCGACAGGTCCTCGCTCATGGCCACTCCTCACGAGCGCATCGGGGGTTGGGCCACGACTGCCGCGGCTGATGCCGGCGGTGCGACGCGCCGCACTGATGGCGGCAAACGGCCCACCTCACCATTCCAGCACCCGGCCCGGGGCTCCGCACCTCGTACCCGGCGCACCCGAGATGCCGCCGGGGCGGCCGTCCGCCACCCTGGTGCCAGGGAAGGAGCGCTGATGCAGCCGGAGCGCAAGGCGCCTGCCGTGGGCCGGCTGACCCGGTGGCGAGAACGGTCCCGTGACCTGACCGCCACCGCGAAGCGGTACGCGCAACGGACCGAATCCCGTTTCCCGGTCATCACGCAGCTCGTTGCGCGCATGGTCTCGGTGAACATCTTCGACTCCGCCACCCGATTGGCGGCGCAGTGCTTCCTTACCGCGGTCCCCCTGCTCTTCGTCTTCGCGTCGTTCGCACCGGACGGGGTGAGCCAACAGCTGGTCAAATCCATCCGTACGGTCTTCGGCCTGACCGGCCCCGCGAACGCCCAGCTGGAGGCGGTGTTCCGACCCTCCTCGAGCGATCTTCAGCAGGCCACCGGGGTGGTGGGCGCCCTGATGGTGCTGCTCGCCGCCACCGCCGTCAGCCGGGCCATGCAACGCCTGTGCAAGCGGGCCTGGGGGATTCCGCGGGTCAAGACCAAGACCGCCGTCTGGCGCTGGCCGGCCTGGATCGCGGTCTGGCTGGGCTTCATGCTCTTCCAGGAGCCCGTGCGCCAGGGGTTCGGCGTCGGGCTGTGGCTGGCCGTCCCGGCCACCGTGCTGACCCAGACGCTCCTGTGGTGGTGGACCCAGCACCTGCTGCTGGGCGGCCTGATCGGGTGGGGGCCGCTGCTGCCCGGCGCCCTCCTGACGGCCGCGGCCACCACCCTCCTGTCCATCGGTGCACGCTTCTACATGCCCCGGGCCCTCAACCGGGCCCTGGCCGAGTACGGCTCCGTCGGCTCGGTCTTTGTGCTGCTCTCGTGGCTGATCGTGGTCTGCGTGGCGGTGGCCATCGCCATCAGCGCGGGCGCCGTGCTGGCCCAGGAGCCCTTCCTGGCGCGCCGCCTCGGCAGCCCGCTGCCCGACCTTGACCGCATCGCCGGCGGCCGTTAGCGGTAGGGTCCGGGCAGGGGAGAGGGGTATGACATGGAGGGGTATGACGTGGAGCGGGCCCGAGTTCTGCTGCTGGATGCGGCTCCCGGCGAGCTGCTCGGCCGGGAGCTGGAGCGGTTGCTCGGCCACGGGCTGCACGTCACCCTGAACCTGCGCCGGGTGGCCGACCACGCCCGGACCCGAGCCGCCTGGGCCGGCCGCGTGGAGTTCACCGACTTCGACCCCTTCGACGAGTCCGCGCTGCTCGCCGAGACCGCCCGGGATGGGCTCGGCTACCACGCGGTCAAGTCACGGGCCGGCGTACCCCTGCGCGAAACCTTCCTCGCGGCGGCCACCGGCCCCGCCCTGGTCCACCGGCTCCGTGTGGTCGGCCGGGCCGGGGCGGGCACCGACCACGTCGACCTGACGGCCGCCGCCCGGCACGGGGTCGCCGTCACCCACACACCCGGCTCCAACGCGACCGCGGTCGCCGAGTTCGCGCTGGCCCAGCTGCTGGCCCTGAGCCGCGACCTGGCGGCGTACAACGAGTCCTCCCACCGGGGCAGTTGGCGCGCACCGGTCAGTCCGCCGGGCGAGCTGTCGGAGCTGACCCTGGGCATCGTCGGACTGGGCCGCACCGGCCTGGCCCTCGCCGAGCGCGCCACCGCCCTGGGCATGGCCGTCCAGGGACTCTCCCGGCGCCCCCCGAAGAGCCCGGTGCAGCCGGCCCACTCCCTCGCCGGCCTGCTGGCCACCAGTGACGTGGTCTCCCTGCACCTGCCCCTCACTCCGCAGACCCGAGGCCTGATCGGCCGGGCCGAGCTGGCGCTGATGCGCTCCGGGTCGATCCTGCTGAACACCGCCCGGGGAGGCATCGTCGACGAGCAGGCGCTGGCCGACGCCCTGCGCGACCCCGCGCACCCGCTCGCGGCAGCGGCCGTCGACACCTTCGCACACGAGTACGCCGCGTTCGCCTCACCGCTGTTCGGCCTGCCCCGGGCCCTGCTGACCCCGCACGTTGCCGGGATGACCCGGACCGCCATGGCGACGGCGGCCGTCCGCTGCGCGGACCACATCGCTGCCCTGCTCGCCGGCCGCCACCGCCCGGCACCAGCGGCGGGACCCTCTATAGGGTGGCGGGCATGGAGTCGTACACCATCGGTCAGGCGGCGCGGCTGCTCGGCGTGAGCGTCGACACGGCGCGCCGCTGGGCGGACGCCGACCGCTTCCCCACCCGCCGCGAGGGCAACCGGCGGATCGTCGACGGTCCGGACCTGGCGGCCTTCTGTGTGGCCGTCGCCCAGGAGGCGGCGGAGGGCGGCGAAGCGCCCTACACCTCGGCCCGCAACGCCTTCCCCGGCATCGTCACCGCCGTCAAGCTCGGCACCGTCGACGCCCAGGTGGAGATCCAGGCCGGGCCGCACCGGATCGTCTCCCTGCTGACCCGGGAGGCGGTGGAGGAACTCGGCCTGGAAGTCGGCGCCCAGGCCACCGCACGGGTGAAATCCACCAGCGTCTTCATCGACCGGCTCTAGCCTGGGAGACACCCCGGGCCAGCGGGTGCCAGGGGGCCGGCCGGAAGGAGACTGCGGTGGACGATCGACTGCGAGCGGTGGAGTCGGCGGCGGAACTGTTCGACGGAATGGGCGCCGAATACGAGGAGGCCTTCGGGCACCTGCCCGGCCAGCTCGCGGCCCTGGAATGGCTCACCGCCCGGCTGCCCGAACGGGCGCGGGTGCTGGACATCGGCAGCGGCACCGGGCGCCCGGTGGCCGACGCGCTGGTCCGGGCCGGCCACGAGGTCACCGGCATCGACGTGTCCGCGGCCATGGTCGAGCTGGCCCGGTCGCAGGTGCCGGGCGCCCGGTTCGAGCAGGGGGACGTACGCGACTACCGGGCGCCGGCCGGCGGCTTCGACGCGGTGTGCGCGTTCTTCCCGCTGCTGGTGATGAGCCGGGACGAGGTCGGCGCCGCCCTGGAGCGGATCTCCGGATGGCTGGCCCCCGGCGGGTACTTCGTGATGGCCACCGTGCCCGCGGACGTGGACGGGGTGGAGGTGGAGTGGATGGGCCGGCGGGTCCGGGTCTCCAGCTACTCCACCGAGGAATACCTGCGCCGGCTCCGGGAGGTCTGCGGGCTGGAGGTACTGCACCACTCCACCTCCGTCTTCCAGCCCACCAGCCCCCTCGCCGGGCCGGAGGACCACCTGTTCTGCTACGCCCGCCGGCCTGCGCCCTGACCCGTCCGGCCCCGCTCCGACCCGTCCTGCTCGGCAGGAACCACCGCGATCGGGCATTCCGCGTGCAGCAGGGCCGCATTGGCCACGGAGCCCATGAACAGGGAGTCCTTGCGCCGGTGGCGGTGCCGACTGACGACCAGCAGATCGGCCGTCTCCGACTGGGCGACCAGTTGCCCGGCCGGGTCCCCGGGCCCGACCACGCTCTGCACGGTGACCTTCGGGTAGTCGCCGGCGAACGCGGCCAGCCGCTCCTGCTGGGCCCGCCCGATCTCCCGGAGCAGGGGCGCCAGGTCCTGGTCCGGGCCGGCCGGCGCCGGCGCGCCGATCAGCGGGAACGGCGCGACCGGGTCGGCGAAGGCCGTCAGCGCGATCAGGGTGGCACCGAGGAGCTCGGCCTGCCGGAACGCGAACTCGATGGCCCGGTCCCCGGTCTCGGACGGGTCCAGGCCCAGCACCACCCGGCCGGCCGCCTCCTTGCCCTCGCGCCGGTCGCGCGCGGAGTGCGGGACGACCACCACGGGACAGGGCGCCGTCGTCGCGCAGGCCCGGCTGGTGGAGCCGAGCAGCAGGCTGGCGAACCCGCCCCGGCCGCGCGAGCCGAGCACCAGCATCCGGGCCTGCTCCGCCTGGGTGTTCAGAGCCTGCGGCACGGCACCGTCGAGGGAGGCGTACCGGACCGGCGGGAGTCCCTCGCGGCCCTCCAGGGATGTGCGGACGTACTCCGCGACCGGGTCCGGGGCCGTCCCGCCGGGGGCCGGATCGCCGAGCACCGCCGAACGGCGGGCCTGCCACAACTGCGCGTGATCGGGCTTCACATGGGCGACCAGCACCTCGGCTCCGGCCGTGTGCGCGATCGGGAGCGCCCACTCCAGTGCCTTGAGGCTGTGCTCGGAGCCGTCCACCGCCACGACGATCGGGCCGTCATCCTTACCATTCGTGATCATGTGTCCAGGATTGCACCGACCATCGAGGCCCGCGCGACGGTGAGCGGCCGGACACCGGCCAGGGCCTAGGCGGCCAGGAGGCGGTGGAGGGCCGCGGCGAAGTCCGTGACGAAGGACTCGCGGGCCGGCTCCGGCAGCAGGTCCAGGGAGAGGTAGGGGTTGAGGTCCTCCAGCTCGACGAGGAGGAGCTCCCCGGCCGGGGTGCGGCAGGCGTCGACCCGCTGGATGCCGTGCCTGATCGTGTTCCAGTCGATGAACCGCTGCGCGAACCGCAGGTCCTCCGCCGTGGGCCGGTACGGCTCCAGCACCCAGCGCTCCTCGGGCCGGGGCGCGTACAGGGCGTACTGGAACTCGGCGTCGACGAAATAGAAGGACACCTCGTAGCGGAACCGGATGCGCGGCTGGACCAGCAGGGTGCCCGGCGCGGCCTCGCCGAGGGCCGAGGCGAGGGCCTCGTACGGCAGGAACCGCAGGCCTATGGAGTCCGCGCCGAGCTTGGGCTTGACCGCGTACTCGTCCGTCTCCGGCAGGCGGGACAGGTCCTCGGCCCGCTCGACCGTGGGGATCACCGGGTGGCCGGCGGCCGTCAGGTCGGTCAGGTACTGCTTGCCGGCCATGTCGGCCCGGCCGGTGAGCTCGTTGTAGACCCGGGTGCCGCGCGCGAGGGCCCGGTCGCGGAACGCGTCGTACCGGTCCTGGTAGTGGAGGACCGGGCCGCTGTTGCGGACCACGACCGCATCGAAGGAGTCCATCAGCGCCGCCGCGTCCAGGGGGTGGCACAGCGCGATGTCGAACTGCTCGCGCAGCCGCGAGGCCAGGTGGATGTCCTCGTCGCAGTACCGGCGCCCGCGAGCGGGATAGGCCAGGTCGGTGACATAAAGGAGGCGGGGCTGTGCGGGCATCGGTCCTCTTCCACGGGGGGCTGCGGCCACGCTATCCGGTGATCGCCGCGCGGCTGGCGTGCGGGTCGCGGACGGGCTGGTGGAATGGCTCCTTCGACGGACGGGTGCGGCGGAGGCGGCGAAGGCGGCGGAGGTGGTGTCTTGGCGGACCGGGGCGGCGTGGACCGGGAGTGCGAGGCGCTGCGCGCCCGGCTGCGGGCGATGGAAGATGCCGCCGAGCGGATCGGGACCACCCTCGACGAGGCTGCGACCTGCCGTGAACTGGTCGGATTCCTCTTCCGGAACCTGTGCGACGCCGCTGCGGTCGAGCTCGCGGGGGACCACCGCCCGGTGGCGACGGCCGGGCCGCCGGCGCTGCTGGCGGCGCGAGCCGCAGCCGCCGGAGGCCCGGGCCCGGCGGGGCAGCTGCTGTCGGTGCCGCTGATGGCGGGGGACGAGCCGTTCGGGACGCTGCTCGCGGCACGGGCGCACGGCGGCTTCACGGACCACGAGACGGCGACGGTGCACTTCGCCGCCCGGCTGGCGGCGGTGCACCTCGGACACGCGCGGCGGATGGCGGCGACCGAGCAGACCGCCCTCAACCTGCAGCGCGCCCTGGTCGCGGAGCCCGGTCGGCCGCACCCGAACCTGGAGATCTCCAGCCGGTACCTGCCGGTGGGGCCGCGGGCCCTGGTCGGCGGGGACTGGTTCGAGACCGTCCGGCTGCACTTCGGGCGCACCCTGCTGGTGGTCGGGGACGTGATGGGGCACGGGCTGGACGCGGCGGTGGACATGAACGCCTACCGCTCGACGCTGCGCGACGTCGCCTCGACGGACCTGGCGCCGCACCGGGTGCTGCGACAGCTGGACGTGCTGGTCGCCGAGGACGCCGCGCGGCGGCCGGCGACCTGCCTGCTGGTACGGGTGGACCCGGCGCGGCAGGTCGCGATGTTCGCCAGCGCCGGCCATCTGCCCCCGGCGGTCTTCACGGCCGAGGGCACCGCCACCCTGGTGGAGGTTCCGGTCGCCCCGCCGCTGGGTACGGGGGTCGGCGGCTACGAGGCGGTCAGCCGGCAACTGGCCCCGGGGGAGACGCTGTTGATGTTCACGGACGGGCTGGTGGAACGGCGCGGCGAGGACATCGACGCGTCGCTTTCCCGGCTGGCCCGGTTGCGGCTGCCGCCGGGGGCGACGGTTGTGGAGGTGGTGGACGCGGTGGTGTCGGGCCTAGATGCGCGCCATGCGGAAGACGACGTAGCAGTCCTGGCAGCCCGCATCCGCCCCCGCCATGCGGCTCCGCCGCCAGAACCCGGCCCAGCCCCGGCCCCCTGACCCGGCCCCCCTGACCCCGGCCCCCTGCCCGGCCCCGGACCGGATCGGTGGTACGAGCACGGGGCCGGGCCATCCCGCCCCGGACCCGGCCGGTCCGGGCCGGAGCTCGGCCCGCCGGCCGAGCCGGGGCCCGACCGCCCTCGGACCGGGTCCGGCGGTACGAGCACGGGGCCGGGTCCTCATGCCGTGCCGGGCCGTTCCGGCCAGCGGCCCGGGCAGGCCGCTGGTCGGCCGCCGCGGCCCGCGGGGCCGCCCCGACCCAGGCCAGGCCCACCCCGGTCAGGCCAGGCCAGGCCAGGCCCACCCCGGTCAGGCCGGGCCCGGTCCGGCCCGGTGGTCCCGGTTTGGGCGCCGGGCTGGGCCCGGCTGCCGGGTCCGGTCACCCCCTAGGCCCGCCCCGGACCCCGCCGGTCCGGGACGGAGCTCGGCGCGCCGGACGGGCCGGGGCCCGGGCCGGGGCCGCCAGTCCCGGGACGGGTCAGGTCAGGAGGCGGTGGGTTTGGTGGACGGCTTGGGCGAGGGCGCGGACCTCGGGGTCTTCGGTTCGGGTGGCCAGGGCGGCTGCGATGTCCGACAGGCGGGCGAGGGGGACCGCGCCCGGGAGCGGGGCCCAGCCGCCGCCACGGCCGCGGAGTTCCGAGGCCAGGTACGCCGCAGCCGCCGTGACCTGGAACCGGGAGCCCGCCTGGGACCACTCCACCCCGGTCAGGCCGCCCGCCTCGATGCGGCCCGACTCCTCGTGCGGGGCCCGGCCCTCCGGGTCGAGCCAGCGGACGGTGGCCGTGGCCACATGCCCGGCCGCGCCCGGCCGCAGGCGTACGGCGTACAGCGCCGTCACGGAATGGCCCGGCCCGACCTCGCCGCCGTCCACCGTGTCGTCCCGGAAGTCCTCGTCGGCGACCTTCCGGTTGTCGTAGCCGATCAGGCGGAAGCTCTCGACGTTGCGCGGGTCGAAGGAGACCTGGGCCTTGGCGTCCCGGGCCCGCAGCTCGATCTGCGCGGGCAGCTCGTCGCAGAACACCCGCCGGGCCTCCTCCTCGTCGGAGACGTACACGGTGTGCCCGTCGCCCCGGTCCACCAGCCGCTCCATGAACGCGTCGTTGTACTGGCTGCCCACGCCCACCCCGAACAGGGTGATGCCGTGCGCCCGGCGCACGGCGCCGATCCGCTCCAGCAGGGTGTCGGCCGAGGTGGCGCCGGTGTTGGCGAGGGCGTCGGAGAGCAGCACCACCCGGTTGGTGGCGCCCTCCCGCCGGCCCTCGACGGCCACGTCATAGCCGCGGGTGACCCCGGCCTCGACATTGGTCGAGTCGGTGGGTCGCAGCCGGTCCACGACCTCGTGCACCCGCCGCCGGTTCCCGTCCAGCCGGGTCATCGGCAGCCGGGTCTCGGCCTTGTCGCTGAAGGCCACGACGGCGACCGAGTCGTCCCCGCGCAGCCGGTCGGTCATCAGGTCCAGGGAGCGCCGGACCAGATCCAGCCGCCCGGGCTCGGCCATCGAGCCGGAGATGTCGACCACGAAGGTGAGGGCGGCGGGCGGCCGGTCGGCGCTGCTCTTCCCCGCCCGGGTGGCGAGGCCGACCCGCATCAGCGACCAGTTCGGGTCCCCGGTACGGGCGCCGTCGACGGTGACGGAGAAACCGTTCCCCTCCGGCTGCGGGTAGTCCTGCCGGAAGCTGTTGACGAACTCCTCCGGCCGGATGGTGTCCGGGTCCGGCACGTTGCCGTCGGCGAGGGTCCGGCGGGCGTAGCCGTAGCTCGCGGTGTCCACGTCCAGCGCGAAGGTGGACAGGTAGTCGGCGGGCGGGGCACTCGGCCGCCGTCCGTCGTCCTCGCCCTGCTGTACGGCGGAGCCGCCGTCGGAGGGTGCCGCGTGGCTGGGCCCGGCCGGAGCCGGAGCCGGGGCCGGATTGCCGTGCCGGCGGCCCGAGTCGGGCGCGACGGCACCCCGGTCCGCGGTCCTGCCCCGGTCGGATCCGCCGCCGTGACCGCACCCGGTGAGCAGGACCGCGCCCGCCGCGACCGCGGCGAGCAGCCTCCCGTACGTGGTGCCTCTCGGCCCTCTCGGTGGCCAACTCCCGGTACGCGGCGTCATCGTGTCCCCCTTCGGACGGTCCGTGTCTGTGAATGTGACGTCCGGGAGGCCGAGTCGGAACCGGCGAAAGAGTTGCGGATGGGTCTCGAAGAGACAACGGCAGGCGGAAGGTCAAGCTCTGACGGCGGTCAGGACACGATGCCCTCACGGAAGGCAACCACCGGGGGCCCGACGGCCTGTTCGTACAGCCGGCGCACATCCGGGCCGAAGTACGGGCTGTACGAGGTGTCCGGGCTGTTGCCGCCGGTCTGGTAGCCGCCGATGATGCCGATCACCCTGCCGGTGCGGGTGCGCGGGTCGTAGTCGGCCAGGAACGGGCCGCCGCTGGTTCCGCCGGGATAGCCGGTGCAGGCGATCCGCAGGAAGGAGCCGGGGCTGCCGGGGTCGGTGCTGGTGAAGCGGGTGGTCCGGTTGACGCAGACCCGTGGGCGCGGGGCCCGGGCCGGATGGCCGATGAGGTGGACGGAGGGGTGGGCATAGCCGGGCCGGGTGACCAGGCGATTGGCGCCGACCACCTCCTGCAGCGCCCGGCCGTCCGGGCCCGGGCCCACCCGGGCGAAGGCGACGTCGAGGGCGGCGGCCCGGGCGGGCCCCTGCTGCCGGTAGCGGGGGTCGATCCAGATGGACCGGACCGGGAACATGCCGTACGGCCGGGGCAGCGCGGCGGTGTAACGGGGGACGAAGGCGATCTGCCGGGTGTCGCTGCCGGTCAGGCAGTGCGCGGCGGTCAGCACCAGGTCACGGCCGGGGGAGGCGACGGCGCTGGCGGTGCAGAAGTAGGCGCCGCCGCCCTTCACGGTGAACATCCGGCCGACGACGGGGATCCCGCCGAAGTCCTGCCCGATGCCGGGACCTGCGGCAACGGCCGGCCAGGTCCCCTCCGGGCCGGGGCCGGGGTCGCCGCCGTCGGTCCGGTCCCCGTCGGCCCGGACCGCGGCGATCCCCTTCCGGCCGTCCGGGACCGGCCGGGCCGAGGCCATCCGCTCCGGTGTCCAGAAGGCCGCGGCCCGGTGGGCGGACCAGACGGGAGCCGTGCGGGCTGCGGGGGAGGGTTCGGGAAAGGGTTCGGCGGCGGCAGCCGCCACCGCCACTGCCGCCACCGCGGTCACGGATAGGGTTCGGAGCAGACGCATGGGGTCAGTCTCGGCCGCAGCCCGCGCCCGCCCCGGGCAGCCGCCGCCGCACGGTCCCCCCTTCGGCGGCTCAAATCGTAGTGAGAAATGGTGTTTTGGCGGGGCAAGGCAGTTCTTGGAACCTCTTGCGAAGTGCCTTGACCGCACGATAGAGGAGGCATAAATTCTGCCCCGCCCGGTCCGAGTGGACGGGCGGCAACAGTCCTCAGGGGGAAGCGTGAAGATCTACATAGAGGTGCTCAGGAAGTACGCGGTCTTCAACGGCCGGGCCCGCCGCCAGGAGTTCTGGATCTTCACCCTGGTCAGCCTGCTCATCATGATCCCGCTGATGATCATCGACTTCACGCTGGACACCTACCCCTGGCTGTTCGCGCTCTACAGCGTGGCCACCCTGCTGCCCAACCTCGGCCTCACCATCCGCCGCCTGCACGACACCGGAAAGTCCGGATGGTTCGTCCTCCTCACCATGATCCCCTTCGTCGGCTTCATCATCGGGATCGTCTTCATGGCCACCGAGGGCCAGCCCGGGTCCAACGAGTACGGCCCCAGCCCGAAGGCCGTCCAGGCCTACTGAGCCCTGCTCCCGCAAGGCCCCGCCGCCGGTCCCGCGCCGGTCCCGACGCATCACGTCGAGACCGGCGCTCTTGTTGTCCCCGGGCTGAGATATCTTGATGTCGAGCAATGTTGCAGACGAGAGACGCATACGTGGAGCGGAGCATCCGGTGACTGACTCGACCATCATCTACACCCACACTGACGAGGCCCCGGCCCTCGCGACGTATTCCTTCCTGCCTGTCATCCAGGCCTACGCGTCGAACGCCGGTGTGACCGTCGAGACCCGCGACATCTCCCTGGCCGGCCGGATCATCGCGAGCTTCCCGGAGTACCTGGAGGAGGGGCAGCGGATCGCCGACGCCCTCGCCGAGCTTGGCGAGCTGGCCAAGACCCCCGACGCCAACATCATCAAGCTGCCGAACATCTCGGCGTCCATCCCGCAGCTCAAGGCCGCCGTGGCCGAGCTCCAGGGCCAGGGCTACGCGCTGCCGGACTACCCGGACGACCCGAAGACCGACGAGGAGCGCGAGATCCGCGCCCGCTACGACAAGGTCAAGGGCTCCGCCGTCAACCCGGTCCTGCGTGAGGGCAACTCCGACCGCCGCGCCCCCGCCTCGGTCAAGAACTACGCCAAGGCCCACCCGCACCGCATGGGTGCCTGGAGCTCCGACTCCAAGACCAATGTCGCCACCATGGGCGAGAACGACTTCCGCTCCACCGAGAAGTCCGCGGTGATCGCCGAGGCCGGCACCCTGCGCATCGAGCACGTCGCCGCCGACGGCGCCGTCACCGTGCTCCGCGAGTCCGTACCGGTCCTGGCCGGCGAGGTCGTCGACGCCTCCGTCATGCGCGTCGCCGCCCTGCGCACCTTCCTCGCCGAGCAGGTCACCCGCGCCAAGGCCGAGGACGTGCTCTTCTCCGTGCATCTCAAGGCCACGATGATGAAGGTCTCCGACCCGATCGTCTTCGGCCACGTGGTCCGCGCCTTCTTCCCGAAGACCTTCGCGAAGTACGGCGAGGCGCTCGTCGCCGCCGGCCTGTCCCCGAACGACGGCCTCGGCACCATCCTCAAGGGCCTGGACGGCGTTCCGCACCTCGGCGCCGAGATCAAGGCCTCCTTCGAGGCCGAGATCGCCGAGGGCCCGGCCCTCGCCATGGTCGACTCCGACAAGGGCATCACCAACCTGCACGTGCCGTCCGACGTCATCGTCGACGCCTCGATGCCGGCCATGATCCGCACCTCCGGCCACATGTGGGGCCCGGACGGCCAGGAGGCCGACACCCTCGCGGTCCTCCCGGACAGCTCCTACGCCGGCATCTACCAGGCCGTCATCGAGGACTGCCGGGCGCACGGCGCGTACGACCCGGCCACCATGGGCTCGGTGCCGAACGTCGGCCTGATGGCCCAGAAGGCCGAGGAGTACGGCTCCCACGACAAGACCTTCGAGATCGCCGCGGCCGGTACCGTCCGCCTGGTCGACGCCGCGGGCACCACCGTGCTGGAGCAGGAGGTCGCCGAGGGCGACATCTTCCGCGCCTGCCAGACCAAGGACCTGCCGATCCAGGACTGGGTCAAGCTGGCCGTCACCCGCGCCCGCGCCACCGGCGACCCGGCCGTGTTCTGGCTCGACGAGGGCCGCGCGCACGACGCGCAGCTGATCGCCAAGGTCAACACGTACCTCGCCGAGCACGACACCGAGGGCCTGGTCATCAAGATCCTCGCCCCGGTCGAGGCCATCACGTACTCCCTGGAGCGCATCCGCCGCGGCGAGAACACCATCTCGGTCACCGGCAACGTCCTCCGCGACTACCTGACCGACCTCTTCCCGATCCTGGAGCTGGGCACCAGCGCCAAGATGCTGTCGGTCGTCCCGCTGATGAACGGCGGCGGCCTGTTCGAGACCGGCGCCGGCGGCTCCGCCCCGAAGCACGTCCAGCAGCTGGTCAAGGAGAACTACCTGCGCTGGGACTCGCTCGGCGAGTTCCTCGCGCTGGCCGTCTCCTTCGAGCACCTCGCCACCACCACCGGCAACGCCCGCGCCCAGGTGCTGGCCGACACCCTGGACCGCGCCACCGGCTCCTTCCTCAATGAGGACAAGTCGCCGTCGCGCCGCCTGGGTGGCATCGACAACCGCGGCAGCCACTTCTACCTGGCCCTGTACTGGGCCCAGGAGCTGGCCAAGCAGGCCGACGACGCCCAGCTCGCCGAGACCTTCGCCCCGCTCGCCAAGACCCTGGCCGAGCAGGAGGAGACCATCGTGGCCGAGCTGATCGCGGTCCAGGGCTCCCCGGCCGAGATCGGCGGCTACTTCCAGCCCGACCCGGCGAAGGCCGCGGCGGTCATGCGCCCGTCGGCGACCTTCAACGAGGCCATCGCCACCCTGGCCTGAGCCCGGCCAGGCAGCCTCGCCTGCACCACCACGGTCCGCCCCGGCCGGCATCCGCCGGCCGGGGCGGACCCGTAATTGCGTTGTGCGGCGGCAGCGCTCCGGCTAGGAATGGCCGGTGATCCAAGGACAGACGATCGGGCTGCGGGCCCGGCTCCCCGAAGACGTGGCGGTGCTCCACGCCGAGCTGTACGAGGACGTGGCGACCCGCTCGCGGGCCGACTCCCGGCCTTGGCGGCCACTGGCCGCCGGCAGCGGGCACTCGCCCTACGAGCCCGGCGGCCCCGCCGAGGACGCAGCCGTGTTCTCCATCGTGGAGCGGGCCACCGGCGAACTTGCCGGGGAGGCCCTGCTCTGGGGCATCGACACCCACAACCGCCTTGCCCATCTGGGCATTTCGCTGCGCCCCGGCTGCCGCGGTCGCGGCCTCGGGCGCGAGGTGGTGCAGCTGCTCTGCCACTACGGATTCACCGTCCGCGGCCTCCAGCGCCTGCAGGTCGACACCCTCGCCGACAACGCGGCGATGATCGCCGCCGCCACCGCGGCCGGATTCACCCTGGAAGGCACCCTGCGCCGCTCCGCCTGGGTGTATGGAGCCTTCGCCGACGAGGTGGTCCTCGGCCTGCTCCACGAGGAATGGAAGGCAGCCACCCGGGAGCTGTGAATCCCCGCCACCGGGGCGGCGCGTGCGTTAGCGTGCGCCCAGGGCAATCGGGGCATCGGGGGAGGGCGGGACATCCGTGGCGCGTGGTCGGAACCAGAACCGGAACCGGAACACGTCCTGTACCGGAGTGGTCGGCGCGGGCATCGCCCTCGTCCTCGGCTGGCTGACGGCCGGCTACCTGCTCACCGTACCGATGCTGATGGAGCAGCTCCTCGCCGCCCAGACACCGCCCCAGGACCTCTCGGGACCCGGTGAGTACGCCGTGGTCTACGCCATCGCGGTGGCCGCCACCCTCGCCGTGTCCGCGGTCGCAAGCAAGCAGCGCCCGCTGATCTGGTGGCTGGTGGCGGCCCGTGCGCTCGGCCTGTACGCCCTCGTACAGGTCGCCGCCCGCTGGGCGGACAACCGCGTCGAGGTGGGCCCGGAGCAGTGGACCCTCCGGGCCATGGCCATCAGCGGCGCGGCCGGCCTCGCCGCGCTGCTCTTCCTGCGCGGGGTCCGGGCCTGGGACCAGAAGCGCGGCGCCGGCAGCATCAGCCCCGGCATGGCGCGACGGATCGGCAACCGCTTCGGCCACCCGCCCCTCGCCGGCCAGATCTGGGTGGCCATGGTCCCGCTGCGCGAGGACCCCGCCCAGGAACTCCGCCACTACTGCGTGATCCTCAAGCCGCGCCTCCTGCACGCCGAGGTGCTCCAGATCACCAGCAAGAACAAGGACAGCCGGCGGGACTTCATCCGGCTGCCCAACGACGGCTGGCACACCAAGAACGACACCGCGCACTGGGTGGAGATCGGGCAGCAGCCCCGCAAGGTCAAGTACGGCCGGTTCCTCGCGAACCGGCCGCAGGGCCGCTGCCCCGACCCCGCCTGGCAGCAGCTCCGGGCCGGCCGCCCCGCCGACCGGCCGAACCGGCCGAACCGGCCCAAGCAGCCCAACCAGCAGAACCGGCAGAACCGGTCCGACCGGACCTGATGCCATCAGAGCTCAGTCCTCCAGGTGGACCTCCAGGGCCGTGCGGACCGCCGATTCCAGCGCGCCCTCGATCCAGGCCGGCTTGACCGAGGTGTGACAGCCCGCGAAGTGCAGCCGCCCCTCCGGCCGGGTCACGTGCGGGAACAGTTCGGTGTGCTGGCCCGGCAGCAGGACCGAGGCCTCGCCGAAGGCGTACGGGTCCCGCATCCACGACTGGGTGCGGCCGACCCCGGTGTAGAAGACCTCGATCCGCTGCCCGTACACCTCCTGCACCCCGGCCAGCGCCCGCGGATAGCGCTCCGCATCGTCGAAGGAGTCCCACTTCAGGGCGTCGTCGGCCCAGCTGTACGCGGCCAGCACCACCCCGCCCGCGCTGCCCTCCACCGGGTGGGAGGGCTGGAACATGAACCGGTTGGGGTTGTCGGTGGTGGAACCGCCGCCGATCACCTTCGCCGCCTCGGGCTGGTCCCGGGCGACGATCCGGCTGGCCGCGTAGTGCGAGCGCTGGGCCTCGGTGACATGGCCGCGGGGTACGGACCGGTGGGCGCCCAGCAGGGACCCGTCGGCCGGGGTACGGCCGAGCTGGTAGGCCGCGTACAGGCCGGGGCGTACGGCCTCCAGCTCCCGCTTCCAGTCGGCCTCGTCGAACTCCCACCAGCGGCGGCTGAACTCGAGCAGCACCTTGGTCGCCGCGTCGTAGTGGAGCTCGGTCACCGCGCGCCGCTTCCCGTACGAGAACGGGGGCGTGACGGGAATGTGCCGCAGACCGGAGAACGGGACGGTGACGATCGCGATGTCGCCGGTGAAGGTCTCCCGGACCACCCGCCGGCCGCCGTGGCCCTCCGAGACCGTCTCGATGGTGACGGTCTTCCGCTCCGGGTCCTGGGCGATCCGGGTGGCCCGCCGGTCCAGCCGGACCAGGTCCTTCACACGCTCGTACATCGCGTCGGCCAAGGTGCCGGTGCCGTCGGGGAGTTCGAAGAACGCGGTGTCGGGGCTGATCAGGGCGGCGGAGATGAAGGAGTGCAGGAAGGTGAGGTGCAGCCGGGAGGTGAGGTTCTCCACCGTCCCGATCAGGTCGACCGTCTGCTCGTCGAGCCGGGCCTCGTCGGTGAGGTAGCGGTACATCGACATGTGGCCGTAGCGCTGGATCACCCGCGCCCAGCCCTCGACCAGGTCGCGGCCCTGCTTGCCGTCGACCTCCTTGCGGACGGGCGCGAGGGCGGTCCGGACGATCTGGGCCGCGGGCACCGTCTCGTACGCGGCCGGGACCCCGAAGGAGCGGTTCACGACACGCGGGTCGCGGGCGTAGTCGGCGCGGCGCACCCGGATGCCGTTGACCAGGATCCAGGTGCGGTACGCCGGGCGGCCGGAGGCGTCCACGTCGACCAGGTGGAACGTGCGGCGTTTGAGGCCGAGGCTGTCGATGAGGCCGGTGACCAGCGGGTGGCTGTCGGGGATGCGCATCGCGCCGGCCTCGGCGTACTGCTTGGGGTCGGCGAACGGGGGCGGGGACTGCTCGTGGCCGCCTGCCCGGAAGGTCTTGATCCGGCCGCCGACCCGGTTCGCGTTGGCCTCGATCACGGTCACCCGGTGGCCCGCCGAGCGCAGCAGGTGGGCGGCGGTCAGTCCGGCCGGCCCGGCGCCGACGATCAGCACCTTCTTGCCCGGCCGGCGGGTCCGGGGGAGTCCGGAACCGAGCAGGATGTCGGAGTAACGGGGCACCAGCGACTCGTCGTTCTCGTCCCGGACAAGGACGGCGCGGGCCACCGACAGGCAGGTCGCCCAGTCGGCGGAGGGGGCGGCCGAGACCGCGGCGGTGGGGGAGGCGGCCGGAGCCGCGGCGGCGACCCCGCCGGCCACGGCCAGGGCTCCGGCGCCGGCTCCGGCGAGCAGGGTGCGCCGGGTGGGTCCGCCGGCCGTGTGAGGAGTGGGCTCAGTGATCATGAACTCACCCTCGGGGCAGTCGGGTGCCCTCCCGGTACCGGACGCGCGTAGACCACCCGAGATCCACCCCAACGAGCGGGCCATCAAATCCGTGCTGACGAAGGGGAGTTCGGGCTCGGTCGGGCGCGGCGAACCGGCCGTGTCGGGCCGTGTCGGGCCGTCAGAGGCGGTGGACCTGTTCCTGTTCCAGGTCCAGCGCGAACCGGCCCGCTGCCAGGATGCGCAGCCCCGGGGCGGCGGCGAGCAGCTCGCCCAGCCAGTGCACGGCCTCCGGGGTGAGCCGGTCACAGCCGTCCAGCACCAGCAGCATGTCCCGTTCGGCGAGGTACGAGGCCGGGTTCGCGGTGCCGCACGGCAGGAACGGCATGCCGGGCAGGCTGCCCAGTGCGGCGGTGAGCCGGCGCACTCCGAAGCCGTGGTCCACGGTGACCACCGCCACGCCGTCGCAGAAGTTCGAGGCGAGCCGCTGGGCGATCTCCCGGACGAGCCGGCTGCGCGGTTCCCGGAACCGGCCGGTGACGGTCACCACCCGGCCCCGGCGGACGGCGGTGAGCAGCCCCGAAAGGCGGTCGGTGCTGACCGGTAACGACGTCATCGGCACGATGCCCCCCATGCATGCGTGTCCAAGGCGCGGCAAGACGGTCATTTTGGCCGCGGTAACGACGATTATCCGCCAGTTCCACAGGAAGACCAGGGGAACGCCGCATTCCGTCGAATATTCAACCGGCTCGCCGGAATTCGGTGGTGCGGGGGGGCCGGGTCCGAGTCGGAGCGCGGGGCGGGAATGCCCTGGACGGGCGGTCGCGGCGGCGACTGCGGCGACCGGCGCCCGCCGTGCCGCCGCATCCGGGCGGCCAGCCGCCGCCACAGCGAGGCGGCCAGCGGAACCACCAACAGGCCGAGGACGAAGACGATCAGAACCGCGTACGCGATCAAGGGCCGCGGCTGGGGGGCCGTCTTGACCTTGTCCTCGGTGTAGAAGTCGTACCAGACGAAGACACACTGCACGATCGCGAGCGAGGTCAGCGCCACGATCACCTTGTTGCGGAACTCGTCGCGCCGGTTGGCCACCCGCTCGCGCCGCAGATTGAAGATCTCGCGCAGGGCGGCCATCCGGTCGGTGAGGGTGCGGCCCTCCTCCGAGATGCCCCACGCCTCGTCGACCGTGTTCTTCACGGTCAGCTGCGAGTTGGAGACATAGCGGATGCTCTCGCTGAAGATCACGCTGCGGAAGGTCGCCTTGTCCGTGAGATCGAGGATTTCGTCGTACTGCCGGTCGATCTCGGCCTGGTTGTGCGGGCCGTCCGTTTCGATGCGCATCAGCTGGGTGGAGGTGAGCCGGGTGGCATCGTCGATGATCAGCCAGTTCTGCGAAGCCAGGATCAGCCCGTTCACGTACTCCTGGAGGGATTCCTCGTCCGCGCCGGTGATCCGGGAGAAGAGGTAGCCCACGGTGCAGGAGGTCTCCCCGAGGGTGCAGGTCACCCCCACCCGCACGCTCACCGGCACGTTGTCGCCCGGTTCGACCAGGATCCGGTGCCACCACAGCATCCGGCCCGCCGGCAGCATTCCGTCCTCCGCCGTCCGCTCGCCGACCGAGTCGAGCGGCCCCAGCGCCTGCTTCATGTCGGCGCACCAGCTGCGGATCTGACGGCCCAGCGCCTTCCGGTACGGCGCCTCCAGGTCCCGGAGCTGCCCGCCGCGGCCCGGCTTGTCGATGTGCAGGTCGATGTCGTCCGCACAGGGGGGCAGGTCGAACACGACGAAGCCGATCGACAGGCTGCTCACGTAGACGCGCGCCGTGAACTCCACCCCGAGCTCCGGGTCCTGGATCCGGACCGTGCCGTCGAGCAGCGCGTTCTCGATGCGCGCCGCGTGGTTCGGCTCCGGGTAGTCCAGCACGATGTCCTCGTCGGCCGGCTCGCCCTCGCCGGTGTACCCGTCGGCGGGCTGCTGGAGCCGCAGCCCCGGGAAGCAGGCCCGCAGCGGCTCCACGACCGCCACGCGGTCCTCGATCAGACTGCTGAGCGAGAAGTCGACCGGCAGCGAGAACGTGACGACCGTGATGATGCGCACCGAGTCTCCAGGGCTTCGGGGAAGGCTTCGGGGAAGGCTTCGGGTGAGGAGCCGACCGACCCCGGCTGGGCAGAAGTGGACAGCAAACGGTCCGGGCCGATAGGACAGTAGCAGTAACTTTGCAGGCAACTCACCTGCCGATCAGGGAGGTTCGAGTGTCCACCGCCAACGCCACAACCAAGGCCGCCGCCAACGCCACTGCGACGGTCAGAGGCGTCGCAGCCGTGGGAGCCTCGGCGGTCGGATTCGGTCTGCTGCCCGTTCTCGCCGTGTGGGGTGCCGACACCGGCCTGAACGTGATGACCCTGCTGATCCTCCGGTTCGCGCTCACCGCCGCCCTGCTGCCGCTGCTCATGCCCCGGGGCGAACGCGGCCGGCCCGCCCCGCGCGATCTCGGCGGGCTCTTCCTCCTCGGCCTCCTCTTCGCCCTGCAGTCGGTGCTGTACCTGCTGGCCGTGGAGCGGATCACCCCGGGCCTGGCCGTGCTGCTCCACTACATCTACCCGGTGTTCGTCCTCGTGCTCGCCGTCCTCCTGCGGCACGACGCGGCCAAGCCCCGTCTGATACTCCCGCTGGGCGTGGCGCTCGCGGGCCTGGCGCTGACCGTCGGCAGCCCCGGCGAGGCCGACACGATCGGGGTGCTCTGCGCGCTGGGCTGCGCCCTGGTCTACGCGCTCTACGTCGTCCTCGGAACCCGGCTCTCCGGCCGGATCGGGCCGCAGCAGCTCACCCTCTACGTGGTCCTCTGGTCCGCGGTGTCGCTGGCGGCCGTCGCCGTGCCCACGGGGCGGTTCGATCTCGGCTTCGAGCCGTCCGGCTGGGCGGCCATCGCCGCCATCGCGGTCCTCTCGACCGCCATGCCGATTGCGCTGTTCTTCGTCGGCGCCAAGAAGCTCGGCGCCACCGGGGCCTCCATCCTCAGCATGCTGGAACCGGTGGTCGGGGTGCTGGCGGCCTGGGCCCTGCTCGGGGAGAGCGTGACCCCCCTCCAGCTGATCGGCGGCGCGATCCTCCTCGGCGGCGCGGTGCTCAGCGTGTACGTGCCGGCCACCGGGCCCGCCGTACCGGAGGCACCGGCGGAAGCACCGGCGGATGCACCGGCCGATGCCCGGGCGGACTCCCCGGCGGACTCCCCGGCGGGGTCGAATTAGCCGTGGCAAACGGTCCGGCGTAGTTCCCGTGGTGCGTGTGACGTACGTGCCAAGGCCGCCAACCCGGCGAACAGTTGTCCGCAGGACGGGAATCCGCTTCACTTCTGTCCAGCCCCGTACGCGGGCATATTCCAGGGAGGGGCCGGAGAATGAGAGCGCATCAGCGGCAGAGGCCGTTAACGCATCGGCGCCGCGCGGGCTTCCGCGGACGTCGTCCGTTGCTGTCCTTCCTGGTCACGGCCTGCCTCCTGGTGGGCGCCTGTGTCGCGGCCGGCATCGTCTGGGACCCGTTCCGGGCCGATGCGGGGCCGGTCGGCTCTGCCGCCGGCCCCCGCGACCCGGAACCGGTGGCCCCCGCGGACGGCACCGCGTCCGGCAGCCCGAAACCCGGCACCGCCCCCGCTCCCGGAGCGAGCGGCGGCGATCCGGCAAAGGGCAAACCCGGCGGGAACGGCGGCAGCGGAGGCACGGCAGGACAGGGCGGAAACCGAGGCGGGGACGCGGGCACGGCGCGGCCGGCCGGCGCCCTGCCCTTCGACATGCCCTCCACCGCCGGCCTGCGGTCCGGCCGGAAGCTGGTCTTCGCGCACTACTTCACCCCCTACCCGCTCTCCCTGGACAACGCGAGCGCGGACCGGGACTACTACACCCGCAACTACCTCGAACCGAAGGGCGAGAGCGGCAAGCACGGCGCCTACGGCGGCCTGCTGCGGGACCGGCCGCTGCCCGTGCCGCCCAAGGGCGGCAACTGGGAGCTCGCCAACCTCCAGCAGGAGGTCCGCACCGCCCGCGCGGCCGGGCTCGACGGGTTCACCCTCGACCTGCTCTCCCTCTCCGGGAAGAACTGGGAGCGGTCCAACCTCCTGATGGAGGCGGCCCGTACGGTGGACCCCGGCTTCCGGATCATGCTGATGCCGGACATGACCTCGCTGAAGACGGACGACCCGGCGGTCCTCGCCGACACCCTCGCCCGGATCGGCAAGGCCCCCGCCGCCCACCGGCTCGCCGACGGCCGGCTCGTCATCTCCCCGTTCAAGGCGGAGGCGAAGAGCGTGGCCTGGTGGACCCAGGTCCTGGACCTGATGAAGTCCCGGCACGGCATCCGCACCGCCTTCGTCCCGCTGTTCCTCGACTTCGGCGCGCACAGCGGCGCGTTCGCCCCGATCAGCCACGGCTTCTCCGAATGGGGCAGCCGCAGCTACGTCGGCCAGGAGAGCTCCACCCGGGACGTCAAGCGCGCCCACGCCATGGGCAAGATCTGGATGCAGCCGGTGTCCGTCCAGGACGCCCGCCCCAACCAGGGCATCTACGACGAGGCCGGCAACACGGCGACCCTGCGGGCCACCTGGACCCGGGCCATCGAGGACGGCGCCGACTGGGTGCAGCTCACCACCTGGAACGACTACTCCGAGGGCAGCCAGTTCGCCCCCTCCCTGCACAACGGGCACACCTATCTGGACCTCAGCTCCTACTACCTGACCCGGTTCAAGACCGGCAGCTGGCCGAAGATCGTCCGGGACACCCTCTACCTCACCTCCCGCACCCAGTTCGCCGGCGCCGACCCGACCGGCGACCAGTCGCTGGTCATGTCGCTGCGCCGGGGCAGCGCCGCACCCCGGGACACCGTGGAGGTCCTCAGCTTCCTGACCGCCCCGGCGACCGTACGCACCACCGTGGGACCGGCCGTCACCGGGCACGAGGCACCGGCCGGCCTGCACGCCAAGCTGCTGCCGCTGCGTCCGGGGACCAGCGCGGCCGAGGTCGTCCGCGGCGGGAAGGCCGCGACTGAGGTGGAGCTGCCCTACCGGGTGGACCGAACGGTGGAGGTGCAGGACCTCCAGTACTACGCGGCGACCAGCGGGCGCGGATCGTAGGACCCACCACCCGCCCCGCCACCCGCCACCCGCCACCAGCTCCCTAGGCCTCAACCCGCACCACGAGGAGACACCGCACTGTGACCGCCGCCCCCACCCCGCCGGCCGTGTTCCCCGGAGGCGCCGCCCTCTTCCGCCTCACCCCGGAGGTCGCCCACCTCAACCACGGTTCCTTCGGGGCGGTGCCCCTCCCCGTCCAGGACGCCCAGACCGCCCTGCAACAGCAGCTCCACGCCGACCCCGACGCGTTCTTCCTCGCCGTCCCGGGACTCGTCGCCGCGGCCCGCGCCCGCATCGCCGACCACCTCGGCGCGGACCCCGACGGGCTCGCCTTCGTCTCCAACGCCACCGAGGCCGCCCAGCTCGCCCTCAACGCGGTCGACTTCGCCGACGGGGACGAGATCCTCGTCACCGACCACGGCTACGGCACCGTCGTCGCGGGCGCCGCCCGGCTGGCCCCCCTCACCACCGTCGCCCTCGACCCGGAGCTGCCCGACGAGGCGGCCGTTCGCGAGCGCATCCTCGCCGCCGTCACCCCCCGTACCAAGGTGGCCCTGCTCGACCACATCAGCTCACCCACCGCCCGGATCATCGCCTCGCCGCAGCTCCTCGCCGAGCTCGCCGACCGGGGCGTCACCACGATCGTCGACGGCGCCCACGCCCCCGGCATGCTCGCCGAACCGCTCGCCGGACAGGCCGACTTCTGGTTCGGGAACCTGCACAAGTGGGGCTATGCGCCGCCCGGCAGCGCCGTGCTCGCCGTCGCCCCCGCGCACCGCGCCCGGGTCGCCGCGCCGGTCCGCTCCTGGGAGGACCACCACGGCTTCCCCCGGGCCGTCGAATACCGGGCCACCGCCGACTACACGGGCTGGCTCGCCGCCCCCGAGGGGCTCGACCTGCTGGCCCGCCTCGACCCGGCGAAGGTCCGCGCCCACAACAGCGCCCTGGCGGCGTACGGTTCCGCCCTGCTGGCCCGGATCCCGGGCCTCCGCCCGCTGCCGCACAGCGAGGGGCTGGCCATGCGGGCCCTGCGGCTGCCGCCTGGCATCGCCGAAACCCGCGAGGCGGCGGTGGCACTCCGCGAGGACATCGCCGCCCGCCACCGCACCCGGGTGCTGATCTGGCCCTGGCCGGGCGGCGGCGGCATCCGCGTCTGCGGCCAGATCTACAACCGCGCCGAGGAATACGAGCGACTCGCCGCCGACCTGCCGGAATTCCTGGCCCGGCACGACGGCGGCCGGGGCGCCTGACCCGCACGCGGCCCCGCTCCTACCCCGGCCCGGCCGGCCGGGGTCAGGAGCGGCGCAGCAGGTAGGTGTCCATGATCCAGCCCTTGCGGGCGCGGGCCTCGGTGCGGAGCTGCTCGATGCGCTCGGAGACCTCCGCCAGCTTCCCCTGCACCAGGATCTCGTCCGGCGTGCCGACGTACGCACCCCAGTAGATGTACAGGTCCTGGTCGAGGTGGCGGGTGAAGGCATGCCGGGCGTCCAGCATCACCACCACGTCGTCCACGCCCTCCGGCCAGCCCTCGGCCAGCCGCCGCCCCGTGGTGATCTGCACCGGGCGGCCCACCCGGTTGAGGTTCGTCCGGTGCCGGGCCAGCAGCGCGGACACACTGCTGATACCGGGCACCACGGAGTACTCGAACTGCACCGCGCCCCGCTCCCGCACCTCCTCCAGGATCGCGAGGGTGGAGTCGTACAGGGACGGGTCGCCCCACACCAGGAACGCCCCGGTCTCGCCCTCGGCGAGATCCTCGGCGAGGAACCGCTCGAAGATCTCGGCGCGCGCGCTGCGCCAGCCGTCCACCGTGGGTGCGTACTCCGCCGGGGTCCGGTCCCGGTCCGGGTCCCGGCCCTCGACGAGCCGGTGGCCCGGCCGGGCGTGCTCCTCGAGCATGGCCCGCCGCAGCCCCGTCAGATCCGACTTCTCCTCCCCCTTCTCCAGGATGAGGAACGCGTCCGCCGCGCCGATGGCCTTGACCGCCTGCAGGGTGAGATGGTCCGGGTCGCCCGCGCCGATACCGATCACTGAGAACTTCTTCACCCGGCTATTCTGCCGGTCATGCGTGTCGCCCTGTTCGTCACCTGCGTCAATGACGCGCTGTACCCCGCCACCGGCATCGCCGTGGTCCGGCTGCTGGAGCGGCTGGGCGTCGAGGTGGACTTCCCGGCGGGCCAGAGCTGCTGCGGCCAGCCCCAGTACAACACCGGCTACCGGCACGAGGCCGAGCCGCTGGTCCGCCGCACCGCCGAGGCCTTCGCCGGGTACGCGTACGTGGTCACCCCCTCCGGATCCTGCGCGGCGATGATCCGAGAGCACTACCCGCGGATCGGCGCGAAGGCGGCTGCGGAGGGCCGCGGCACCGACCTGACCCGGCTCGCCGAGGACCTCGTACCGCGCGTGTACGAGCTGACCGAGTTCCTGGTCGACGTCCTCGGGGTGACCGACGTCGGCGCGTATTTCCCGCACACGGTCACCTACCACCCCTCCTGCCACGGGCTGCGCGGGCTGGGCCTCGGCGACCGCCCGCGCCGGCTGCTGGCCGCCGTCAAGGGCCTGGACCTGGTCGAACTGCCCGGCGCCGAGGAGTGCTGCGGATTCGGCGGCACCTTCGCCGTCAAGAACCCCGATGTCTCCGCCGCCATGGCCGCCGACAAGCTCCGCCACGCCACCGCCACCGGGGCCGCCGTCCTGTGCGGGGCGGACAACTCCTGCCTCGCCCACCTGGACGGCACCCTGCGGCGGCAGGGCGCCCCGCTGCGCACCCTGCACCTCGCCGAGATCCTGGCCGCCACCGAAGCGGAGCCGCTGCGGTGACCGGCACCCGAAGCCGAACCGGCACCGGAACCAGTACCGGATCCGGGGCGTTCCTCGGCATGCCGGCCTTTCCCGCCGCCGCGCGGGAAGCCGTACGCGACGACACCCTCCGGGCCAACCTGCGCCACGCCACCCACACCATCCGCGACAAGCGGGCCCGCGCGGTTGCCGAACTCGCCGACTGGGACCGGCTCCGGGAGGCCGGCCGGGCCGTCAAGGACCACACGCTCCGCCACCTCGACCACTACCTGCTCCGGCTGGAGGAGGCCGTGACCGCCGCCGGCGGCACCGTCCACTGGGCGGCCGACGCCGCCGAGGCCAACCGCATCGTCACCGGCCTGGTCCTGGCGACCGGCGAGCGGGAGGTGGTCAAGGTCAAGTCCATGGCCACCCAGGAGATCGGCCTCAACGAGGCACTGGAGGCGGCGGGCATCGCCGCGTACGAGACGGACCTCGCCGAACTCATCGTCCAGCTCGGCCACGACCGGCCCTCGCACATCCTGGTCCCCGCCATCCACCGCAACCGCGGCGAGATCCGCGACATCTTCCGCACCCGGATGGGGGACTGGGGGCGGCCCGCGCCCGAGGACCTCGACGACACCCCGGCCGCGCTCGCCGAGGCCGCCCGACTGCACCTGCGGGAGAAGTTCCTGCGCGCCAGGGTCGCCGTGTCCGGCGCCAACTTCATGGTGGCGGAGACCGGCACCATGGTCGTCCTCGAATCGGAGGGCAACGGCCGGATGTGCCTGACCCTCCCGGAGACCCTGATCTCGGTGGTCGGCATCGAGAAGGTGGTCCCCACCTTCCGGGACCTGGAGATCTTCCTCCAGACCCTGCCGCGGTCCTCCACCGCCGAACGCATGAACCCGTACACCACCATGTGGACCGGGCTGGGTCCGTCGAAGGGGGCGGACGGCGACGGCCCGTCCGCCTTCCACCTGGTGCTGCTCGACAACGGCCGCACCGACACCCTCGCCGACGAGGTGGGCCGGCAGGCCCTGCGCTGCATCCGCTGCTCCGCCTGCCTCAATGTCTGCCCGGTCTACGAACGGGCCGGCGGGCACGCCTACGGCTCCGTCTACCCGGGGCCGATCGGCGCCATCCTCAGCCCCCAACTGCGCGGCACGGCAAGCGAGATCGACGCCACCCTGCCCTACGCCTCCACCCTGTGCGGGGCCTGTTACGAGGTCTGCCCGGTCGCCATCGACATCCCCGAGGTCCTGGTGCACCTGCGGGAACGGGTGGTCCAGGGCGGCCCGGTCACCCGCGAGGGCATCCGGGTGCGGATCCGCCCGGCCACCGGCCACGCCGCCGAACGCGCGGCGATGCGCGGCGCCCGCCTGCTGCTCGACCACCCGGGCGTGCTGCGCCGCGCCGAACGCGTACTGGCCCGGACCCGCCGCTTCCGCCCGCACCGGCTGCCCGGTGCGGCGGGCCGGGCCTGGACCGACACCCGCGACCTGCCCCCGATCCCGGCGGAATCCTTCCGCGACTGGTGGACCCGCGAACGGGGAGGCACCCGATGAGCAGCAAGGACCGCATCCTGGCCCGGATCCGGCGGGCCGTGCCGGCCGGGTCGGTGCCGCCCGGGGCGGGGCCGGACGCGTACGCCGACATCCCGCGCGACTACCTCACGGTCCACGGCACCCGCACCCCGGAGCAGCGGGTGGACCTGCTGGCGGCGAACCTCGCCGAGTACCGGGCCATCGTCCACCGCACGGACGAGGAGGGACTCCCGCAGCTCCTCGCGCACCTGCTCGCCCGGCGCGGGGCCGCCTCGGTCCTGGTGCCGCCCGCACTGCCCGGGGCCTGGCTCGCCGCCACGGAAGCCACCCGGATCCACGACCGCGCCGACGCCACCCCGGCCACCCCCGCCGCACTCGACCGGGTCGACAGCGTGGTCACCGGGTGCGCCCTCGCCATCGCCGAAACCGGCACCATCGTCCTGGACGGCGGCCCGGACCAGGGGCGGCGCCGCATCACCCTGATCCCCGACCACCACATCTGCGTCATCCACGTCCCCGGGCGGGTGGTGGACTCCGTTCCGCAGGCCCTGCCGCTGCTCGATCCGGCCCGCCCGCTGACCTGGATCTCCGGCCCGTCCGCCACCAGCGACATCGAACTCGACCGGGTGGAGGGCGTCCACGGCCCCCGCACCCTGGAGGTCGTCCTGCTCACCACCGGGCACGCCGCACAATAAGCGCATGCCCTCGCACATCGCCCTGACCGCCCTCGTCGTCGCCGACTACGACGAGGCCATCGACTTCTACACCCGTGCCCTCGGCTTCGACCTGGCCGAGGACACCCCGCGCCCGGACGGCTCCCGCTGGGTGGTGGTCCGCCCGCCCGGCACCACCGGGACCGGCCTGCTGCTGGCCCGCGCCAAGGACGAGGCCCAGCGCTCCCGGGTCGGTGACCAGACGGGCGGCCGGGTCGGCTTCTTCCTGTACACGGAGGACTTCGCCGGCGACCACACCCGGATGACGGCCGAGGGGGTCCGCTTCCTGGAGGAGCCGCGCCACGAACCGTACGGCTCGGTCGCCGTCTTCGAGGACCTCTACGGCAACCGCTGGGACCTCCTCCAGCCCGCCGCCCCGGACACCAGCGCCTAGCCGTGTTCGACGGTGGGGGGCCGCTGGTCGGGCGGGAGGCCGAGCTGGACCGGATCGACGTGTTCCTGGAGGACATCGCGCGGCGGAACGGCGGTCCGCTGCTGCTGCTCGGCGAGCCGGGCGTCGGCAAGACCGCACTGCTGGCCGCCGCCGCATCCAGGGCCGAGAACCGCGGCATGCACGTGGTGGCGACCGCCGGTGTGGAATACCGGGCGAGGCTGAGATACGCCGGTCTCGGGCCGCTACTCGGGCCGTTATTCGGGACGGTGGGGCAGCAAGACGGCCCGGCGCCCGGGCACGAGGCGGCCGTGGGCGCCGTGCTGTCGGTGGTCGGGCGGCATGCGGGCCACCGGCCGACGCTGCTGCTCGTGGACGACGTGCAATGGCTGGACCCGGCCGGCGCCGCGGTCCTGGGCGAGGTCGCGCGCCGACTGGCAGGGGGCGGCGCAGGGATGCTGTGCGCGGCCCGGGACGGAGCGGAAGGCTTCTTCGACCACAGCGGACTTCCCGTCCACGAGGTGGGTCCCCTCAGCGATGCCGCCTCCGACGACCTGCTGGTCCACCACTTCCCGGCACTCGCGCTGCGGGTACGGCGGCGCCTGCTGGCCGAAGCACAGGGAAACCCGCTGGCCCTCCTGGAGCTTCCGGTCGCGCTCGGCGGCCCGCAGGGGGCGGCCTCCGGGGCCCTGCCCGAGCGCCTCCCGCTCAGCCGCAGGCTGCAATCGGGGTTCGCCTCCCGCGTCACCGGCCTGCCCGCGGCCACGCGGTACCTGCTGCTGCTTGCCGCGCTGGAAGGCGCCGGCGACCTCCGGGCCCTGCGGCGCGCCACCGCCGGGCGGTTGAGTCTCAAGCACCTGGGCGCCGCCGAGCGGGCCCGGCTGATCCGCGTAGACGAACCGTCCGGCGTGCGGTTCCGGCATCCGCTGACGCGGTCGGCGGTGGTGGAGCTGTCGACCAGCGATCAGCGTCGGAGCGCCCATCGTGCGCTCGCCCGGGCATGGAAGGAGGTTCCGGAGCGCCAGGCCTGGCATCTGGCCCAAGCCGTGGAGGCCCCCGACGAACAGGTTGCCGCCCTGGTGGAGCGGGCGGCCGGCGTGATCGGCCGCCGCGGCGACGGGCCGGCCGCGGTGGCGGCCCTGCTGCGCGCCGCCGAGCTGACCCCGGCCGGCCCCGAACGGGCGCGACGGCTCGCCCAGGCGGCGTACACCGGTGCGAACGTCACCGGCGAACTGCGGGACGTGCCGCACCTGCTGGACGATGCGCGCCGCACGGCGCCCGGGGAGGGATCGCTCGCCGTGGCGGTGGCCGGGGCGGCGTACCTGCTCAACGGCTCCGGAGACATCGACACCGCACACGGCCTGCTGTGCCGTGCCATCGCCCTGCGGCCCGAGCCGCCGGAACCCGCCGATGCCACTTGGGCCGAGGCGCTGTACACCCTGCTGCTGGTGTGCTTCTTCGGCGGCCGGTCCGAGCTGTGGTCCCCGTTCGACGCCGCACTGGCCGGGTACCCGGCTGCTCCGGTCCTGCTGGCGACGGCCCGCAGCACCTTCGCCGACCCGGCCCGCACGGGCCCGGCCGAACTGGCGGTGCTGGACACGGCCATCGCAGGGCTGGCGAACGAGTCCGACCCGCTGCGCATCATCCGGGTGGCCATCGCCGGAGCGTATGTGGACCGGCTGGACGGATGCGCGGAAGGGCTGCACCGCGTGGTGGCCGCCGGACGCCGGGGCGAGAACGTCACGCTCGCCATCGACGCCCTGTTCCTGCTGGGCAACCACATGTGGCTGACCGGGCAGTGGCCGGACCTGCGGCAGATCGCCCGCGAAGGACTGGACCTGTGCGAGCAGCACGACTACCGGATGCTCGGCTGGGTGGGGCAGTACCTGCTGGCCTGCACGGCCGCGGCATGCGGCGACCAGGCGACGGCCGGCAGTCTGACCGACCTGATGGACCAGTGGGCCGGGCCCCGGCGCGCCGACGCCGTGCGGGCCTACGCCGCCCACGCCAGGACCCTGTCCGCCCTCGGGCAGGGAGACTTCGAGGAGGCGTATCAGCACGCGACCCTCTTCACACCGCCCGGGACCCTGCCGAAGTACGCCCCGCAGGCGCTGTGGACTGTCATGGACCTGGTGGAAGCGGCCGTGCGCACAGGCCGCCGCAGCCAAGCCCGGGACCATGTCGCCGCAGCCCGGAGCGCCGGTCTGGACGCGCTGTCCCCGCGCCTGGAGATGCTGCTGCACGCCTCCGCCGCGCTCGCGGCCGACGACGACCGGCATCCGGGCTTCCGGGACGCCCTCGCCGTGGCCGGGGCCGAGCGGTGGCCCTTCGACCTGGCCCGCATCCGTCTCTACCACGGCGAGCGGCTCCGGCGCGGCAAGGCCCCCGCACAGGCCCGCCGACAGCTGAGCGCCGCGGCGAAGACCTTCCAGCGGCTCGGCGCAGCCCCCTGGGCCGACCGGGCGAATCAGGAACTGCGCGCCTGCGGCAGCACCGCAGGCACAGCTCCTCCGCATGACAGGGTTGCGCTGACACCGCAGCAGCGGGAGATCGCACACCTGGCCGCCGCCGGCCTGACCAACAAGCAGATAGCCGAGAAGCTCTTCCTCTCCCCGCGCACCGTCTCCACCCACCTCTACCAGCTCTTTCCCAAACTCGGCGTGACCTCCCGGGCCGCACTGCGGGACGCGCTGAAGCGGAACTACGTCAGATGACGGAGGCGGCAAAACCGACCGCATTCGTAGGGTCCGCGGCAGGGCTGCGTTCAGGCACCCCCAGGACCCCGGAGGATTGATGACGAACGAGACCGCACCACGCGGACATGTCGTACTCGTACACGGAGGCTTCGTGGACGGATCCGGCTGGCAGGGGGTGTACGACGCCCTCAAGGCCGACGGCTACCACGTGGCCGTCGTGCAGAACCCCACGCTCTCGCTGGACGGTGACGTGGCCGCCACCCGGCAGGTGATCGAGGGGATGCCGGGACCGGTGACCCTGGTCGGCCACTCCTACGGCGGGGTCGTGATCACCGAGGCGGGCAACCACCAGAAGGTGACCTCGCTCGTCTACATCGCCGCCTTCGCCCCCGACAAGGGCGAGTCGGTGAGCACCCTGATCGCCGACCCGCCGCCGGGAGCCCCGGTCCCGCCGATCCTGCCGCCGAACCAGGGCTTCCTGTTCCTGGACCGCGACAAGTTCGCCGACTCCTTCGCCGGTGACCTGCCCCGCGCCCAGGCCGAGTTCATGGCCGACTCCCAGGTCCCCTGGGGCGTGGACGCCCTGGGCGGCGCGGTGTCCCAGCCGGCCTGGCGCACCAAGCCGGCCTGGTACCTGATCGCCACCGACGACCGCATGATCCCGCCGCCGGCCCAGCGGGCGATGTCCGAGCGGATCGGAGCACAGACCGTCGAGGTGTCCGGCAGCCACTCCGTCTACGTCTCGCAGCCCGCCGCCGTCGCCGACCTGATCAAGCAGGCCGCCGCGGCCACCGACTGACCGGACCGGGACCGAGGCCGGGGCTTCCGCCGGCCGGCGGAAGCCCCGGTCACGATCGGCCGGACGGGTCCTGGACGGCGGTCAGGCGCGGGGCCTCACCGGCCGCGTCGATCCGGTCGCCGTCCTCCACCCGCCCGGCCAGTGCCCCGGCCCAGCGGACCAGCCCGGCCGTGTCGATTCCGTACGGGGTACCCAGGCCGGCGATCCCGCCGGCCCCGCGCCGCAACAGGCGAGCCCCGCCCACCGCATTGCCGCGCGCGGCATGGGTCAGCCCGACGGCCAGCTGTGCCAGCCCCCGCCACAGCGGGGCCTCGGCCTCCGGGCCGGACTTCCAGGCATCCTCGAACACCTCGTGCGCATGGAACGGCATCCCGGCATCCAGCAGCCGCTGCGCCTCCCGCACGGTCTCCGCCGGAACCCGCACCACCCCCTCGGGCTGCCGCTCGACCCCTGCCTCGCCATAGGGCAGCGGGCGCCCCAGCCCGTCCCGGGGCCGCGCATTCCGCGCCCGCCCCTCCACATCCCGATCCCGTCCGCTCACACCCCCATCCTCCCTCCCCGATCACCGGTGCGTGGGCACCCCTCGGCGTGGGGTAATGTTCTTCATGCACCGCCGCCCGGGGAAACACCCGGGTGACAGGAGCATCGGGACGTGGCGCAGCTTGGTAGCGCACTTGACTGGGGGTCAAGGGGTCGCAGGTTCAAATCCTGTCGTCCCGACTTTTCGAAGTCGCAGGTCAAGGGGCCGTTTCAGAGCAATCTGAAACGGCCCCTTGATCGTTTCTGGGTACTTCTGGTGGCCCAACGATCGGTGAACCACACCCCCTCAGCTAGCATGTTCGAGCTCACGACGACCACGTTGACGTATGAACATCGGCTGAATATTGATATCCAAGACTAAGCGAGTGTTTTCGCGAATAGACGGCAGCAACGGCATCGCTGCATGGCGTCAACCACGCGTCATGCTGTGGGTCGCAGTGAGTGTGGTGGCCCTCGGATTCCTCATTGCGCTGGAGATCGCCGCACGCGGGTACGGCGTGCCGGGGCCGATCACCGTCCAGACGCGAGAAGTGATCTTCGCCCCGCAGTCGGGGACGGTGCTCTACGCCAGCATGGCGCTGATGATGGTGGTGCTCACCTGGCGGCAGCGCTTCATCGCGCTCGGTGCCGCGATCGGCATCGACCTCGTCTTCTGGCTCGTGCGGTGGGCGGTCGGCGCCCAGATGATGTACGGCAACGGCGCGCTCTGGGTGACTCTGGCCTGCGCCGTGATCGCCGTCACGCGCCGCACCGGCCGGGAGCGGGCCCTGCTGCTGAAAGGCGTCGGACTGGCCCTGCTGCTGGTGGCCGGCCGCAAGACCGGCTACACCTGGCTGCTGATCACGACGCAGACCCGCCCCACGGTGCTCGATCAGTACGTGGCAACCGCCGATCACGCGTTGGGTGACCCGTCGTGGGTGGCGGGCCGGATCGTCGAGGCCACCGGCACGGTCGGCTTCCGCGTCCTCGAATTCGTCTACATCCAGCTCGCGGTGATGGCGGTCGTCGTCGCGTTGTACCAGCTGCGCAACGTGGCGGCCGAACGCCGCTTCCCGGGCCATCACCTGGTGCGCACGTTCCTGGTCATCGGCCTGCTCGGGCCGGGGATCTACATGATCTTCCCTGTGGTCGGACCGATCTTCGCCTACGGCGCCGACGGGGGGCAGTGGGCGGTGGCCGACCTGTGGCCGAACACGCCGCCGCCGCTCAGCACCCCGGTCCCGATGCCCTTCGACGACGGACCCCCGCGCAACTGCATGCCCAGTCTGCACACGGCGTGGGCCACCGCGATCTTCATCCACACCCGCAAGGGTCCGTGGGCCCTCCGCATCCTGGGCGCGTTCTGGCTGATCGCGACGCTGGGCGCAACCCTGGGCTTCGGCTACCACTACGGCGCTGACATCGTCGCCGGCGTGGTCTTCACGGTCACGATCGAGGCGGCGCTGCGCGCGCTCGACCGCGGCTGGGACCGGTCGGGAATCCAGCTGGTCGCCTACGGCACCGCGGTTTTCGCTGCGCTCCTGGTGGCGTACCGCTATCTGTCGGTGGAAATGGCCGAACACCCGTGGATCTTCGGACCGCTGGTCATGCTGTCGATGGCCTCGGTGATCTATGGCTACGTCCGGACCACCAGGCGGTGGGACCGGGAAACCCCGTCGGCGCACCTGCCGGCACCGCGACGCGAACGGCAGCCCGAGCTGGTGTGAGCACGCGCAGCTCATCCACCCGAATGCGGTCCCCCGATTGCGGGGGCCGCCGGGCGCTTCGACACTCGAATCCGTACGAGTAGAGCTGTCGAGCAGCGCGCACAAGGTGGGAGTAATAATGTCCGAGGCCGCAGACGGCTACGCTTGCGAAGCCGGCGCTCAAGACTTCACCGCTACCGCATCTCGGACCAACGGGGAACGATGGGTCGCAGTGGAAGGCACGTGCTCATGCCCGACCCCGGGCTATGAACTGAAGTTGGAGCTCGCATCCCCGCCGTTCGATCCGGTTCCTGAAGAACTCCATCTGAACCTGGTGGAAAAGGCGCCCGGTGGCACCGTGATTCAACCCATCACGCCGACGCCGGCCAAGGGAAAGTTCCGCATCACTGACGAAGTGGAACGAGTACTGATCCGCAACAGGGGACTCAGCGTATTGATCAAGGAAGCTTGATCAATCCATGCGCTCGCCGTTCTTCCAGAGGGGGCAATCGGGGGCCAGCCCGCCCCAGTGGGCGCGGACGTGCTCATAGTGGTTGAAGATGTGCCGTGCGAGTTTCGGTACATCGACTTTCGTCGGCCAGCAGGTATCGATGTCGACGATCGCACCGGTGAAGTAGGTGGCGTCATCGTTGATCGTCGCTTCGGTGAAGTTCGCAGCGTGCAGCCATGTCCCCTCAAGGTGAGCGCCTCTCAGATCCGCTTGGTAGAAGTTGGCCCCCACCAGATTCGCTCCCTGCATCCTGGCCCCTCTGAGGTCAGCCCCCGTCAGATCGGTGTCCCGGAGCTGAGCTTTCCTTAGATCGGCTCCCCTGAAATCCGCGTTGTGCAGCACCTTGCCGCTGAAGTTGATGCCCTGGATATCGCGGCTGCCGGGAGTGAATCCCGGTATGGACTCCGCGATTTCGACATTGGCGCGCCAGGCCGAGTACTTCTGGCGCTCTCCGAGGGACTGTTCCAGGAACAGGGCAGACACGCCCACGGCAATGCCGGTGATCAGCCCGCCCCCGATGCCGGCCAGCACTTCGATCCTGGGTTCGCGCTCCGGTTCCTTGATGGCCATCCGCCAGGCGAAGATCGCACCCGCCGCGCCGAGGACACCGAGTATGACCAACACTCCGAGCAGAACCCACCCCGAGTGAGGCATGGGGACCATCCCCCAATATGCATGGGCCGGGCAGAAACCTCCCCACTTCCTCTCTACGCCCGCCCCCGGGTGATCGCAAACGCGGCGATCACTGCGGGGTGTTGCCCGTTGCGGCTGCTCCCCTACAGTGCGTGATGACGTGCCGTGCCGCAGCGAACAGGAGCAGCCCCGTGGCCACCCATGCCTTTCGCGCCGTCCCCGAGCTGGAACCCGGTCTCGTCGGGGAGTGGCAGGCCGGGGGAGGGGAGCTCGTCGACCTCTTCGCCCGGGCGCGCGAACGGCTCGGCGGAGTCGCTGCCGTTCGGCTCGGTCCGCGCCCGACCGTCCTGGTCACCGATCCCCAGGCCGTACAGCATGTGCTCGCGCTCCACCCCGACCGGTACGTGAAGCGCTCGCACCGCGCCCGGCTGCTGATCGGCGACGGCGTCCTCGCCGCGACGGGCGACGCCTGGCAGCGGCAACGGCGGCTGCTGCAGTCCCAGTTCACCGGACGGGGAATGCGCCGCTACGAGCAGCGGATCACCGAGGCCGCCCGGACCACCGCCGAGCGCTGGGCCGGGTACGCCCGCACCGGGCAGGTGCTCGACGTCGGCGAGGAGATGCGCCGCTTCGCCCTGGACACCATCTGGCGGTCCCTGACCGGACATCCCCTCGACGTCGGCACCGAGCGCGAACTGGCCGCCGTGCCCGCCGTGGTGGCCGCGCTGCCCACCCTGCCCGCCGACGGCACCGCCGCCCAAGGGGCCGTCGCCGCCGAACTGGCCAGGATCGACGCCGTGGCCGGCCGCGCCATCGCCGCCGCCCGCGACGGCGAGGCCGGCCCCGACGGCCCGGGCCTGCTGCACGTGCTGATCGAGGCGTCCGGAACGCGCCCCGAGTACACCGACCGGCTGATCCGCGACGAGCTCGTCACCCTGCTGGTCGCCGGTCACGAGACCACCGCCACCACCCTGACCTGGTTGTACCTGTTGCTGGACCGGAACCCGGAGGCGCGCGAGCAGGCCCTCGCCGCCGGCACCGAAGGTTCCCCCCAGCGGCGGCAGGCCGTTCAGGCCCTCGTCCACGAAACGCTGCGCTTCTACCCGCCCGCCTGGATCCTGCCGCGCTGCGCGGCCGAGGGCGACCTCCTCGCCGGATACGAGATCGAGGCCGGCACCGAGGTGCTGGTCTGCCCCTACCTCACCCACCGGGACCCCGGGCTCTGGGAAGATCCCGCGCGGTTCGATGCGGGGCGCTTCACCGCTCCCGGCCGGCGCCCCACCCACCCGGGGAGCTACCTCCCGTTCGGCATCGGACCCCGGGCCTGCCTGGGCCTCCAGTTCGCCCTCCGGGAGTCGACCGTCCTCCTCGAGCACCTGCTGCCCGCCCACACCCCGCGCTTCCGCTCCACCCCGGCCAAGGCGGCGTACGGCCTCACGGTCCGCCCCGACGGCCCGACCCCCGCAACACTGGGCTAGCGAAAAACACTTGGACGGTGCGGGCGGCGCCGCGGGACACTGCGAACCTTGTCCTTCTGGTCCGACAAAGCAGGGTTGGGATGGGATCGCCCGAATCGCACGAAAGTTCGCCGGGCAAGGGCCCGGTGCTCCTCGCACTCCGCCACTACGGACGGGAGCTGGCCCGGCTCCGATGGCTGACACTCCCCGCGATGCTGCTCCCGGCGCTGGGCAACATCGGCATCCACTACATCGCGCCGCTGATCGTCGCGAAGCTCGTCGGCCGCATGGCGGGAGACACCGGCACCGGCACCGACATCGGATCGACGCTCCCTTATGTCCTGGTCTTCGCCGGCACGCTGCTGGCCGCGGAAGCGCTGTGGCGCATCGGACTGCACTGCCTGAACCGCCTTGATGCCCGCGGCATCGAGAACCTGTACGTGATCGGCATGGAAGAGCTGTACGCCAAGGACGCCGCGTTCTTCCACGACAACTTCGCCGGATCGCTGACCAAGCGGGTCCTGAGCTTCGCCTCCCGCTTCGAGGAGTTCGTCGACACGCTGACCTTCTCGGTCATGGGCAGCTTCGTGCCCCTGGTGTTCGCCTCCGTGGTGCTGTGGCAGTACGACCCGCTCCTCGTGGCCGGCCTCCTGACAATGATCGCGTTCACGGGGCTGTGCGTCGCACCCCTGATCCGTCGCCGCCAGGCGCTCGTCGCCCGGCGGGAGGAGGCGATCGCCCGGGTCTCGGGACACGTCGCCGACAGTCTGATGAACATGGACACGGTCCGCGCGTTCGCCGCCGAGGGACGCGAGGCCGCCGAACACCGGTCCCGCGTCGCGGAGTCCCGGCGGCTCACGCTGCGTTCCTGGGACTACGGCAATCTGCGCATCGACACGCTGGTCGCGCCGATGTCCGTGCTGACCAATGTGCTGGGCCTGCTGCTCGCCCTCTCGCTCGGCGCGGGAGGGCACGGCGTGGAGGCGGTCATCGTCGCCTTCACCTACTACGCGAGCGCGACGCGGATCATGTTTGAATTCAACCAGATCTACCGGCGCCTGGAGAGCTCCATGACGGAGGCCGCGCAGTTCACCGAACTGCTGCTGGAACCGCCGACCGTGCTCGACCCGGCATCCCCGGAACCGCTGTCCTCGCGGACGGCCGCCGACGTGCACTTCGAGCGGGTGACCTTCGCCCACGCGGGTGCGAAGCCGCTCTTCGAAGGCCTCGACCTGGCCGTGCCCAGCGGCACGAAGATCGGTCTCGTCGGCCGGTCCGGCGGGGGCAAGACCACGCTCACCCGGCTGCTGCTGCGGATGACGGACATCGACGCCGGCCGGATCCTGGTCGGGGGCCAGGACATCAGCCGGCTGAGCCAGGCCGACCTGCGCAGCCTGATCGCCTACGTGCCGCAGGACCCGGCGATGTTCCACCGCACACTGCGGGACAACATCGCGTTCGCTCGGCCGGAGGCCACCGACGCCGAGATCCGGCGCGCGGCCGAGGCGGCGCACGTCACCGAGTTCGCCGATGCGCTTCCGGACGGCTTCGACACCATGGTGGGTGAGCGCGGGGTGAAGCTGTCCGGCGGGCAGCGCCAGCGGGTCGCCCTCGCCCGGGCGATCCTGCGCGACGCGCCGATCCTGCTGCTCGACGAGGCGACCAGCGCCCTGGACTCCGAGAGCGAGATCCTCGTACAGGACGCACTGTGGCGGCTCATGGACGGGCGGACCGCGCTCGTGGTCGCGCACCGGCTCAGCACGGTGGCCGGCATGGACCGGCTCGTTGTCCTGGACCGGGGACGGATCGTCGAGCAGGGCTCGCACCAGGAGCTGCTCGCGGCGGAGGGTGCCTACGCGAAGCTGTGGCAGCACCAGTCGGGCGGCTTCCTCGACGACACCCCGGCGGGGGCCGACCTGCACTGAGGACCTACCCGCGCATGGGGCCGGGGCGGCGCCGAGTTTCTCGTCGGCGTCGCCCCGGTTTATCTCCATGCACCACGTGTGTCTTCACGGTCGCCGGCTGGCCGGGGCGGGGGTGCCGCCTCGGTCAGCCGGTTCCGCCCCGGGCCGTGGTTCCCGGGGCGGTGACCGGTGTGCGGTCAGGGAAGGAGTGGGAAGAAGACGGCTGTCAGTGGGGCTGTCACGGTGGACGAGCGGTAGCAGCTTGTTCCCGCGAAGGTTGCGGTGTAGGTCGTCGCGGTGATCACTGTGCTGGGGACCGGCAGGTTCGGCGGGGCCAGTGTTGCGACCCCGGCGGCGTTGGTGAGTGCGGTTCCGAGGATGGTGGGGAAGGGCAGGGTGTTGGCCCTGAAGGTGACCAGTTGTCCGGCGAGTGGAGCGGCGGTGGCGGTGACCTTGAGGGTGGCGCTCATTGACGGGATGACGAAGGTGCCGTTGGTGCGCAGGCGGACCTGTGCCGGGGCGGCTGTGAGCGTTGTGGGGGCTGTGTTCACGGTGAGGTTTGCGGTGGTGGCGGAGGCGCTGCGGCAGGGGCCTCCGTTGTAGACGGCGGTGACCGTGCCGTTGGTGCTGGCGGTGGTGGTGACGCAGGCTGTGCCGCTTGCGTTGAGTGCCACGGTCTGGGTGAAGCCGCCGGGGCCGCTGAAGGTGACGGTTCCGGTGGGGGT